>JAIOTR010000503.1 GCA_021106665.1 Bacteroidales bacterium | reverse complement strand
CGATCCTACATAAATACCATCAATACTGTTTAAATAAAATGCCAGGGAATTCATATTGATCTCCGGCAGGCTGCCTGTTATTTCAGTCCATGAAAATCCCTTATTTTCAGAACGGTAAACTTTATTGCTGCGTGTAATAAAAACCACATCTTCATTGTAGGGATGAGCCTCCACATCAAACACATTTCCTGATCCCGGCAAATAAGATGTCAGGGTAATCCAGTCAGGCTGTTCGTCCATAACATTGTCGCTACGATATAACTGACCGTTCCGGGCATAAAACAATAGATCAAAATTGGCCGGAGAATGTTCAACTACGTCAATATCCCCTCCGCCTTCTTCGGTTATTTTTTTCCAGGTAAAATTGTTGGTTTTGATGCCTTCTGCCCTCCAAATATTTTTAAATCCTCCAAACATGATCTCTGAGTTCCCTTCATGAAGACAGAAAGGAGTGATCCATCCACCACTTTCATTCATACCATGTGCACCGTTTCCACCTACTTTATGCGAACCGCCATTGTTATACAACCTGAAAATATCGCCATAATATAATGTTGCATAAGAATAAGCCGGATCAGTATGATCAAAGGCACATTCCATTCCATCTCCACCATAAGTGGTTTGCCAGTTATTATTTCCATAATAAGTTGACGTACCATTATCCTGGTAGCCATTGATCACCTTATTTTTATCAATTTTACATTGCCCGATCCTGTATACCTGACTGATGGGAAGTCCATCGGTAATTTCAGGCCAGGTATTGCCACCGTTTTCTGTATAATAAATTCCGCCATCATTACCTGCATATAATCTGTCATTGATGGGGTTGTATTCCAGTACATGTAAGTCAGCATGAACGGCAGGAACGCTACAGTCGCCCCACCAATGTGAGTTGATATCCCAGGTTACACCACCGTCTGTTGATTTAAAACAATTTACACCACCTGCATATATTACATCCCTGTCATTGGGATCAACAGCCACATCCAAATCGTACCATGCCTGACCACCCGATCCGCCATAACAACCCCAGCTCATAATATTTGGCGTTGTTGACATTTCAGTAAAAGAAGTACCTCCATTTGTTGATCTGTATATTCCTTTGTATGAATCCCCGTTTGATAAAAGACAATATACATAATTCGGATCATCAGGTGTAACTGCAATAACCGACCTGCTTCCACCAGGCAACCCATTTGTGATCTGCTCCCATGAATCTCCTCCGTTTTGAGATCTGAAAAAGTTACCTCCACCACCGGCGTAAAGAACATCAGGGTAACCTGGATTAAAAAGAATTTCTTTAAATCCTCCACTCTTTATCAATGTCCAGTTTGCTCCAACATCTGTTGTTTTAAAAATACCTGCTGAAGACGCAGCATAGATCAAGTCGGGATTTGAAGGATGTTGTATCATACGACCTACTGTTGTAGTTCCCATACCGTTATTCCAAATCTCCCATGATTGTCCACCGTCAGTACTTCTAAATACTCCCATTCCAGCTGCATCACCGGCATCACGGTCGCCTGTTCCGATGAGAACATTATCCGGATCACTCCAGTTAACAATAATGGAAGATACACCTAAAGTAGGAAGGTCATCGGTAGTGCTAATCCACTCAGCCGTGCTTGCATCATATTTCCAGCATCCGCCGGCCGGCGCTCCGATATAAAGAATATCAGGATCAGTTGGATGAAAAGCAACTGAATTGATCCGGCCCAGTCCTTCATAGCCCTTGGAAGGCACGTCTATGGGTCCGAGATTTTCCCAGTCACCATCAGAGTCCTTTGAGCCCGGATTGCTTGCCAGATATTTTTGATATGCATTGAAAACTTTATCTGCTTCATGCCTTGTTCCATCAGGATAAATATGCTTTTCTGTCCACCACTCCCAGCGTTTGAAAGGTTTCCAACCGCTTCCTTTGGTAATTTCACGATTTTCCCAGTAAGCATTAAACGCCTCCTGAACATCATAAAAATTGACAGATTGATCCTGCATCATCTCAATCCAATGTGGATATTCCGCATAATCCTGTGGTGTGGATTTTGAACTGCTTTGAGCATAAATTGAACTAGATAGAATTACAATAATTGCTGTAAAAAGTAAACCTCTTATTTTCATCTTAAGTTGATTTATATTTATAATGAAAGTTGTGCAAAATTATTGAAAGAAAATATTTAAACGAAATAAATATTAAAATATCTGTAAAACTACTATGAATCAAGACAATCCTCATTTTAAAAGGGTTGCATAAATTTAACAGAGGTTGTTCAGTATTTTATTTCAATTAGTTAAATATCTACATATCAACTTCTCTCTTATTAAGGGTTATTATAAATTACCTATTAACTTATTTTTCATTGGAATTATAATAATCTTTAAATCTGAAACTTAACGCTACCAATACATCTGACACCAGTGGCATTTCTCATTTATCCAATAAATATATTAAATACATATTAATTATTAATATATTTGAAAGCTGAATCAGGTTAGAAAAGAAAAACTAATTCAGTGTTTAGGGTCGGTTCAATTAACCAGGAATTATGCTTTCTTTTAGAATTATAATTTATTTCATTTTAATCCCATTATCTACAACTTAAATATTTCAGTATGAAAACAAAAATCATTTATGTTTTTGTGTTGGCTGTTTTACCAATGTTATTGTTTGCACAAGGTATGAAAGTCCAGCCGGGAACCAAAGTAACATTAAATTCAGGAAGCACATTAAAAATTATTAATGGTGGCGACCTGCTATTGGAGGATGATAATTCAAGTACACCATCCTTCCTGCAAAAAGGAACGGTCACATTTACGGGCGGCGGCCAGGCCGAAGTGGAGCAATACCTCACCAAGGATACCTGGCATATAGTGGCTTCACCGGTTAATGGAGGAACCATTGTTTCATATAAATGGATGTATTTGTATAAGTACCTTGAACCGACTGCGGCATTTCAATATCTGAATAAACCAATGACCACTCCGCTTAATGTGGGACAGGGTTATTTTGTTTGGCCATATACAACCGATCCCAACGGAACCTTTCCCCCTTCTCCGGATTCGGCTGTGATTAAAGGTACACCCAATTACCAGGATGTAAATTTTAACCTGGTGTATACAGGCTCTTCCCCCAACCCAGGATGGAACCTTGTTGGTAATCCGTTTCCCTGTGCCATTGATTGGAATAACCACACTGATTGGAGCCGGACCAACGTTGATGCTACCATCTATGTTTACGACAATGGTTCAGGAGGTGGTACCAGTGGCAATTACAGGTTGTATAATTGGTTTACAGGAATAGGGCTACCAGTAGGCAATGATGGTGTAATCTCATCCACCCAGGGGTTCTGGCTTACTGCCAACAATACCGGAGCTTCTGTAACCATTCCTGCCTCGCAAAGATTACACAGCAACAAATCTTTTTATAAAAACACTAATGATGAGTGGAACAATTTGTTAAGGCTTCAGGTAAATCAGGAATCAGGCCCGTATGGATGCGAAACTGTGATATTATTCTGGGATGAAGCAACCGGCCTGTTCGACAGTGAATACGATGCCTGGTATATGGAAGGCCACGATGAAGCCCCCGCCCTTTATACCGTTGTTATGCAAGACAAATATGCAATAAACTGTCTGCCATCGTATATTGACTATCCCATAGTCCCTTTGAATTTTTTCTCAGCGCTGGATGGAGAATTTACAATTTCAGCATCCAACATCGAAAGTTTTCCTTTCGACCTGCCCATCTGGCTTGAAGACAAGAAAGAAAACTATTTCCATAATCTGAAAGAGAATCCCGAATACAATTTCACTTCCAATCCTATGGAAGAACCCACAAGGTTTAATATACATTTTGAACCGCCGAGTGGTTTGGAAGATATCCTTTACAGCAACATCCGAATCTATAGCTGGCAAGATGCTATCTATGTAAAAATGCCGGAAAACACGGAAGGTGAAATCTATGTTTATAACATGATAGGCGAGTTGGTTGATTCACAAACGGCCCTGCCTGAATTGAATATTTTACCTGTAAAACAGGATAAAGTTTATTATGTAGTGAAGGTAATTTCAGGACAAAAATTAACAACGAAAAAAGTATATATAAATTAACCCCCT
>JAIOTR010000388.1 GCA_021106665.1 Bacteroidales bacterium | reverse complement strand
TGCTGACTTGAGATCAATTGATTAAGTGCTGTAATTTTTAGTCCGGGGTAACTTTCTTCGGGCTTTAATTCCTGGGCTGCATTATATTCTTTTAGTGCCTGCAAATAATTTCCATCCTCGAAATACCGATCACCCGAAGCAATGTAGGTATCATAGTTATTCTTGTTAGTATTTTGAGAGGTATACATGCCACTTATTTCATCTATTCTGCTAATCGGATGCTGTTCGGAAGGTTTTAGAATATTTGCCATTTGATATTCCGCCAGGGCGCTTTCGTATTCCTGGTTACCAAAGTAAATATCTGCAGTTGCAATATGTTTGCTATACTCGCTTTCCAGCTCAACCTGACCTGATAAATTTTGATCAATTTCCGTAATCTTCTCCTGCGGGTAAGTTTGTTCAGGATCAAGTTTTAAAGCTTCATCGTATTTAATCCTGGCCAGTGCAAAATCCTTTTGGCTATAAAATTTATCTGCCTCAGCAATTAATTTTTCATACTCGGCTTCTTGCTCAACCAGTTCTAATTTAGTTTGTTCAATTTCTGCAATTTTGTCCAACGCATATTGCCTGCCAGGAATTATTAACAATGCACTCTGATATTCTTCAATTGCCTTATCGTAATCTTTGTCTTCGAGAAATGCATCTGCTTCTGCTATGGATAGATTGAAACTATCAAGCGTTTCTTGTTGCCGGTCAACAACCTTGTTTATTTCTTCAAGCTTACTTTTTGGATATTGTTCTGCCGGCTTTAACTGAGTTGCCCTCTCAAATTCATCCTTGGCTGAAAAATAATCGTCCTGCGCAAGATACTGTTCTCCTCTCTGCACAGCAAGATTATATTGCATTTCAGCCTCTTCAATCTGCGTTATTATTCTATTGATTTCATCGATCTTTTGTGCTGGGTATTCTTCCTTCGACTTTATTGCCAATGCATTTTCATATTCAGTAATGGCATTCGTATAATCTTTGTTTTTCAGAAACTCATCTGCTGATACAATGGATTGCTGATAAATCTCATCCTTGCCTACTTTTTTGACCAATTTCGAATTGATCTTTTCAATCATATCCTTGGGATAACTCTCCGATGGATAAATTTTAAGGGCAGCCTGGTATTTCGATTTTGCCGGTTCAAGCTCTTTACTTACATAAAATTCATCTGCTTCGTTAATAAGATCATTAAATTCATTTTTTTGAACCAGGATCTCATCAATCTCTTTGATTTTTGCTGCGGGATAATCTTCATTCGGTTTAGCATCAGCAGCTTTCTGGTATTCCTCCCTTGAGTTTTCGTAATATTTTAAATTGAAAAGCCTGTCAGCATTGGCTACCGTCTCATCATATGCAGCTTGCACCCTTGTTCTCTCTTCAATAAGAATATCAAGTTCGGCAATTTTATCCTTGGGATATTGTTCACGAGGCAAAAGTAACAATGCCTTTTCAAATTCTTCTTTGGCTTTATCAAATTTCCTGTATTTCTGGAATTTCTCGGCATCATTGATCACGCTATTATATTCATATTGTTTAGCTGCAGTTTCATTAACTATCCAGTTGATCTCATTGATTTTATCATTAGGATAGGATTCACCGGGCACAACCTTTTTTGCTTCATTGTATTTTTCAATGGCTTTATCAAATTCACTCTGCTTAAAATATTTATCCCCTTCCGAAACGATGACAATGAATTCTTCCATAACAACCATCTTAGCCCTCAGTTTCTCAAGGGTTTGGTCCAACTTATCCTTCGGATACTGTTCTTCCGGATTCAAGCGACTTGCATAATGGTACGAAGCTTTAGCATTGATATAATCACCATTTGCATAATAAATGTCCCCTTGTACAATAACAGATTCATAAGCACTCGTACCGTTTTGTCCAAAAGAAATACCGACAAATAGAATAATATTAAGGAATAGTGATAGGGCAATTATTTTTTTCAAGATCATTTATGTATTTGAAGCCATTATTATTTGATTAACAATTATTAACGTTAACCACTGATAATTATTATTGATTATTCGAGTTTCCATTTTGGATGATCCCATCCCTGATCGTAAGTTTTCTGTCAGCCATATCAGCCAGTTGCTGGTTATGCGTTACAATGATAAAAGTCTGTTTAAATTCTTCACGTAAATTAAAAAATAATTGATGTAACTCCAACGAAGATGCAGAATCCAAATTACCTGAAGGCTCATCAGCCAGTATCACAGATGGTTCATTGATTAAAGCTCTTGCTACAGCAACACGTTGCTGCTCCCCTCCCGAAAGTTCAGCAGGTTTATGTTCCAGCCTGTCTGAAAGATTTAAAAAGCCAAGTAACTCTTTTGCCTTGTTAACAGCATTATTCTTTGAGACACCTGCAATAAATGATGGAATACAAACATTTTCCAAAGCTGTAAATTCGGGCAATAAATGGTGGAATTGAAAAACAAATCCAATATGCTTATTCCTGAAAGCTGATAGTTTCTTTTCATTTAATTGATTTACAATTATATCGTCAATTGAAACTTCACCTTTATCAGCATTATCAAGTGTGCCAATAATATGTAGCAATGTGGATTTTCCGGCTCCCGAAGCGCCTACGATAGAAACTATTTCACCTTTGGAAATAAAAAGATCAATGCCCTTTAACACTTCCAGTTTACCAAAGGACTTATGAATATTTACAGTCTTAATCATTAGAGTTCTTGTGGCTGCAAAGATAAAATATTTATCTTTGAATCCTTGTTAAATCAAATTAAGAATATGGCTACAATTCTGGTAATTGATGATGAGAGAAGTATCAGGAATACATTAAAAGAAATTCTAGAACTGGAGAAATTTAAAGTGGACGAAGCAGAAAACGGGGAAATTGCTATCGAAAAGATCAAGCAAAATACATATGATGCGATTTTATGCGATATCAAAATGCCTGGCATGGATGGCATGGAAGTTTTGGAAAAGGCTTTATCTATTACTGACACACCCATCATTATGATCTCAGGCCATGGTACTATTGAAACAGCAGTAGAGGCCATTAAAAAAGGCGCCTTCGATTATATTGCCAAACCACCCGACCTAAATCGTTTGCTCATTACCATTAGAAATGCCCTCGATAAATCAAACCTAATTACCGAAACTAAAAAATTAAAGAAGCAAGTTAGTTTGTCATATGAAATGGTAGGTGAATCGGAAGCGCTGACCAATATCAAGGAACTGATCGAACGGGTTGCCCCAACAGATGCCCGTGTTCTGATAACCGGAGAGAATGGAACAGGAAAAGAATTGGTAGCCCGCTGGCTGCATGAACAAAGTGAACGTTCACATGCCCCGTTTATCGAAGTAAATTGCGCAGCTATTCCATCTGAACTGATCGAGAGCCAGTTGTTCGGTCATGAAAAAGGATCGTTTACTTCTGCCATTAAACAACGAAAGGGTGATTTTGAACAGGCCCATGGTGGAATAATATTCCTTGATGAGATTGGCGATATGAGTCTATCGGCACAGGCAAAAGTATTACGTGCTTTGCAGGAGAATAAAATTACCCGTGTGGGAGGAGAAAAGGATATTCAGGTAGATGTGAGAGTAATTGCTGCCACAAATAAAAACATAAAGAAAGAAATAGAAAAAGAAAAATTCAGGGAGGATTTATATCACCGACTGAGTGTTATCCTGATCCATGTACCTGCATTAAGAGAAAGAATTGATGATATTCCCATACTGGCAGATCATTTCATGCAGCAAACTTGTGATAATAATGGAAAACCATTTTTGCCATTTGAAGATGGTGCAATCAAAGAACTCCAGAAAATGCCATGGACAGGTAATATTCGCGAGTTGCGCAATGTAGTTGAAAGACTGGCCATACTTTGCGACAATAAAATAACAGCCGATGATGTCATTCGATTCGCTCAACCACTGATGAAATAAATACTAAATCCTAATTAGATATTAGAGATTTAACTTACTTTCCGTATCTTTGCAACCATGATATTAACGATGGGGCAAACACAGCCCCCCTTGTCAACAAGTGTCCCTGACTAACTCGTACAGGCGATAGGCCTTTATTAAAAAGGGATTGACAAGAGACGGTCGCCTATTGTTATATTTGCGGTCGCCGT
>JAIOTR010000482.1 GCA_021106665.1 Bacteroidales bacterium | reverse complement strand
CAGAAAGGATTTGAGAAGCTTTTAGTTGCCAGAAATCTAGTGTAAAAAGAAGAGTGTCACCAAAATAATGGCGGTTGATCATCCCATTGGGCCAGCTACTTACGCTAAAATAGGATCCCAATCCATCGCCCAATGTTGTTGTATAATCAGGCTGGCCAGGATCAGGTAAAGCGTAATAACCCTGATGGAAAGCGATACTGAAACCATCTTCGGGATGATTTGTTAAAAATTGCGCAATCTCTTTATGACCATATGGACACCAGCCACATGCAATCCCAGTGAATTCCTCAATAATTGCATTTTTGTTTTCCGGATTTGTACTTACGATCGTTTGCGATGAAACATATGTTGCTATTAAGATAACTGTGAATAAAAAAAATGTTCTTTTCATTTTTTATAATTTGATTATTTTTACGTGTGACTAAAGTAAGTATTATTTTTAATTAGCAAACAATCATAAACAAATTAGTAATCTAAAAGAAGAGTAGTTTCTTATGAAGATTTTATCGCAGCAGGTTAAAGAAAATTTGTTATCACATTTGTTAGAATTTGTTACCGACAATAAAAAACAATTATTTGAAAAAATAATACAGCACAGGACGAAACATATTACCGTTGTTATGGAGGATATCTACCAGGCTCATAATGCCAGTGCCGTTTTGCGCACCTGTGATTGTTTCGGTATTCAGGACGTACACATCATCGAAAACAAAAATAAATACGAAGTTAATCCTGATGTAGCGCTGGGTTCTTCCAAATGGTTAAACCTCATTAAACACAACTCGAAAGAAAACAACACCATAGATACTTTTAAAAAACTTCGAAAGAATGGTTACCGGATTGTGGCAACAACCCCTCATAAAAATGACTGCTTATTAGAAGATCTGGATATTAATTCAAAGTTTGCCCTTGTTTTCGGAACAGAATTGGAAGGATTATCCGATATCGCAATTAGTAATGCGGATGAGTATGTTAAAATTCCAATGTATGGATTTACAGAAAGTTATAATATTTCTGTATCTGCTGCAATTATGTTGCATTATTTAACTGAAAAGCTAAAGAATTCAAAGGTAGATTGGAGATTGAAAAAAATCGAAATTACAGATATAAAACTGAATTGGGTAAGGCAAGTTGTAAAAAGTTCGGAACAAATTGAAAGGAAGTTCCTAAAAAATTTATAATTTTACCAAAAATTCAATTATTCACATATAAAAAATAGCTTATGGGAAAAGGTGATAAAAAAACCAAGCGAGGTAAAATTATAAAAGGAAGTTATGGTGTAAGAAGACCAAAGAAAAAGAAAAGTACTTTTATTCCGGGTGAAAAACCAGCAGCTAAAAAAACCAAAACAACAGCAAAGGCAGAAGCTAAGCCGACAAAAAAACCTGCTACTAAAAAAGCTACAGTAAAGAAAAAAACTGAGACAACAAAAGCAACTGCTAAATCTACTGTTGCAAAAAAAACAACAACTAAAAAAGCTGAAGTAAAAGCTGACGTAAAAAAGGAAACCACGAAAAAAGAAAAACCACAAAAAGAAGAAAAGAAAAAAGAAAAAAAGTAGGGTTTTGGGTTTAATGTTTGAACGAATGAATAGCAGGATATTAGAAATTTCTTGCTATTTTTTTAAAGGCTTGTCCCCGTTCTTCAAAATTTTCAAACATATCGTAACTTGATGCTGCCGGTGATAAAAGGCAGATGTGACCGGGTTTTGTATATTTCTTTATGATTTCTTCAATATCTTCAAAGTTATCAATGAAGAAATAATTTTGCCAATCATTTTTTCCCATAGATTTTATGCCATCTAATATCCTTTTACCGGCATTGCCAATAAAAATTATATTCCTGACTTTAGATTTCAATAAAAACTCAAACAATCCGGAATAATCAATTCCACGATCCTTACCACCGAGAATCAATGTGTCAACATTCTTTAAAGCCCTTACGGCATGCATGGTTGCCTCAGGAATGGTTGCAATTGAATCGTTGTAATAATGAATGCCGCCAAACTTCCCAACATATTCCATCCTATGCTCAAGTCCTTTGAATTCATTTATTGATGAGGAGATAATATTATCAGGAATGCCCATCAGTTTGCAAACACAAACCGCAGCCATGATATTCATTAAATTGTGGTCGCCCGGCAAATGTTTCCGATTCGAAAAGTCGAATTCAACTTTTTCATTATCCGAATGGAAATTAATTTTACCAATTTCATTACAATATGCTCCTTGTTTTATTTCTTTTTGCAGAGAAAACTTTAATAGATTTCGGTTTAGCCCAGAACCATTAAACAATTTCATTAATATTTCATCGTCATTATTTAACACCAGCCAGTCACATTCCTTTTGAAATTTAGTGATATTGAATTTGGCTAATTGATAATTCAGGTAAGTTTTATGATGGTCAAGGTGCTCTTCGTAAAGATTAAGTAAAACTGATACTGCCGGAGAAGTGGAAATATCTTCCAATTGGTAAGACGATAGCTCAAATACAATTTTTGTATCCTCCGTAATCCTATTATACATATCAAAAGGAGGAACACCAATATTACCAACGAGGATAACATCATTACAATGTTTCGATAGTATGAATTTGATCAAACTTGAGGTTGTGCTTTTCCCTTTAGTCCCGGTAACCCCAATGGTTTGTTGTGAAAATAGCTTCAAAAAGAGATCGGTTTGGGAGGTTATTTTATCTGCAATAACTTTTCCTAATAAACTTTCTATTGATATTCCAGGAGATTTTAAAATCAGATCAAATTCATCCAGGCTTTCAAGATAGTGCTCACCCAAAATCGTTCTACAATTCGCGTCAACACTAAAATCTATTTTATTTAACACATCTTTATTCTGATCAGCAATGGCAATGTTATTTACAGGTATGGTATTAATCAAAAGCAGGTAGACAGATTGTCCTTCCCTTCCAAATCCCAAAATAAGGATGTGCTTATCTTTCAATATTTCCAGCAGTTTTTTATGCATTAAATTGCGTATGGATAATGTCTAAAAAAACGCTATCAAGAAAATGCTCTTCATTCATTGATTTTAGGAATTCATTTT
>JAIOTR010000004.1 GCA_021106665.1 Bacteroidales bacterium | reverse complement strand
TCCAGACAAACTCATCTAATGTAAGTGAATTAAGTTGAACGATGCCCACACCGGCCGGTTCAACATCAATTGAAATTGCGTAAGGCCCTGTAAGGTTCCAGCAGTCATTAAATCCAGTGGGAAGATAGCCATACCTGTTGTTTATAAAATTCCTGATTTTCTGAACATTGTTTTCCCATTCGGAAACACTTCCTCCCCAACGGGCAACCTGGTTAGGGATTTCTGTAGCCATTTTAGCTGCAATGGTATCCAGGTATCCGATCATTCTATCAGGTTGGAAAACTGTATTGTACAGATCGATATAGCGGGTAATGTAATACTGCTCAAATTCAGGGTTATCCATCAGCTTGTTCAATATATAAATGTGCTCTTCCGGGTCATTGGTCAATCCTTCCGGGAAACAGGGTGAAGCATAGGGACTTATTTGCGGAACGCCCGTATAATTGATATAATGCGCAAAAGTAGCATCTTCATCCCACAATACATAGCCCCATTTCTGGTGCTCACCGGCTGGATCTGTTCCTTTCCACCAACCCACATTCCAGTTGATCCAGTCGGAGCAAACTACAAAAGAATTGATATGAACATAATCCACCAGGCTGGTGTAATCGTACTGTGATTTTACATAATCGAAATTAGACTGATTTGCCATATTATTGTATTTGATGAAATCATGGAGCGTATTCCAGTCGTCCCAGGCCTCCTGCCCACCATATTCAGCCCAGCTCCTACCCCATAGCTTAAGGTAATAAAGATGGTACTTATCCTGGTCGTAATAATAATCAGTAAAATCATGGTCACTCACTTTTTCACGGAAACCATATATCCCCCAGTATATTCCGTTCACATATAAAACACCTTTTTCTCCCTTTCGAACATCCAGGTTCATTCCTCCTCTTTCAGCTGTATTTTGTACGAAGAAGTCCCGCAAAAGAGCGCTTGTATCTATACCGGGATAATTATCATCACCAGCTGCCCTGAGAATAATTCGTTGAAAATTTTTCCTATCAGTCAATGGAATGATCGTATCCCTGATGGCATAATTGATACCACATTCATCCCGTGAAATATAATCAATGCTTCGCTGGTCATGAACCCACGAATCCTGGCCATGCTCATTAAATTCACCATAACCATATGTGGTTCTTACTCCCTGTTCGTTAAAATATTCAAAAGTACCAAATGGCCTGAGTGATTGATTTCCATTTAAGAGATCGTCAAGTTGTGCCGCCGATGTTGACATTACAGCCAAAGAATGTGTAACATCTATAAAATAGGTATTGAATACCACAAGACTTTTTAATATGGAACTGTTGTTGCTATAGGTTCTGGCGATTAAAGTAGTAGTTGATGTAATATTGATCGGAGCAGTATATAAGGGTGACGCAGAAGTGGGTTCTGTTCCGTTAGTCGTATAATGGATTTCTGAATTTGGTTCATTTGTAGTTATTTCAACCAATACAGATCCTGTATAAAATCCGGCTTCAACGCTCATGGTTGGCTTTTCAGCATATCCTGAATAAGTATTGGAAGTATTGTTTGATGCACCCGGAGTCTCCGTGGCAAATACACTCCAGTTCACCGATCCGTTAGTTGTCCGGCCACGAGAGTGTCCTAACCGGGTAATCTGTAACGGATATTGTTCAAGAACTACTCCAAAAGGATTGGAGTACATAATGTATTCAGTATTGTCTTTTGTTTGGGTTAATTTAAAATTGGTGTGGTAGTGCCCACCTGAAACCTCATCTCTTCCTGAAGTCCAAACAATGATAAATCCACCCGGAGCAATAGTTGTACCTGGAGGGAATTGCCATTTGCCCGGATTA
This sequence comes from Bacteroidales bacterium, assembly GCA_021106665.1. Lineage (GTDB taxonomy): Bacteria > Bacteroidota > Bacteroidia > Bacteroidales > JAADJA01 > JAADJA01. Next base: position 22,175 of record JAIOTR010000004.1, on the reverse strand, counting down.
GCCAGCTTATCACTTAAATAATAATTGCCGAGATCAACTGAGTTGGGTCCGGTATTATAGAGTTCAATCCAATCCTCGTATTTATTATAATTATCGGTAATTGTACTTAAATTCGATACAGAATATTCGTTAATTTCAACCTGGCCGAACAAAGGCAGTTGAAAAAATCCCAAAACAATTAAGAAGAATAATGGAAAGTATAGAGTTTTTGAATTCATAATTTTAGCAGTATTTGAACTTTTATTTATTTTTTTACACAGAGCAAATATACAACAACGATATAGTATATCAGTAAATAAAATTGTATGTGCTTCCTGTATTTATGCATTTATGACCATTCAAAATGGAAGAGTGTTTTGGGTTTTCAAAAACTAATGGTATAGTAAAAAAACAGCAGGTTTCTTATGCAAAGAAGGTTCTGTTTTTCGCCAATCTTTAATTTTTTTAGTAATAATACTTTCGTCTTCACCTGTAATATTGCATGCTACACAAAGTAACGTTTCTGCAGCACACACCTCCACAATACTCTGAAACATCTGGTTATTCCTGTAAGGTGTTTCAATAAAGATCTGGGTTTGATCATTTTTTTTGGCATTTAGTTCTAACTCAAGGTGTTTTTTCTTTCTTTCCCTTTTATCAATAGGAAGGTAACCATGAAAAACAAAATTCTGACCATTAAAACCACTCGCCATTAATGCCAATACAATAGAAGAAGGGCCAATCAGAGGTATTACCTGAATATTTTTTTGCTGGGCTATTATTACAATTTCTGCTCCCGGATCAGCAATGCAGGGCATTCCGGCTTCTGAAAGTAATCCGAGATCTTTTCCGAATATTACACTTTCAAGATAATTATCAATAAAGGTAACATCTGTGTGTTCGTTTAATAAATGAAATTTAATTTCATCAAAATCTTTCTTATATCCAATTTTTCTAAGAAAACGGCGGGCAGTGCGTAATTCTTCTACAATAAATTCATCCAAATCCAGAATAATTTCCTTATTGAATGTGGGAAAAACTTTATCATATTCTGTTTCAGATAAAAATGATGGAATGAGGTATAAAACGCCTTTTTTCATAATTTCAAAGCCACTTTATGAATTTATCCATGGGATTTTATTGAGGTCAACATTTCCGCCGGAAACTATTATTCCAACTCTCTTGCTAAGGAAATAAGATTTATTCTCAAGAATCGCAGCAAAGGGAACAGCAGATGAAGGTTCGATAATTATTTTCATTCTTTCCCAAATCAACTTCATCGCTTCGAGAATACTCTTTTCGCTCACGGTTAGAATTACGTCTACATGTTTTTTTATTATTGGAAAAGTTAGCGTACCCAGCGATGTAAGAAGGCCATCAGCAATTGTTTGCGGATTAACTGAAGGAATAAATTTATTCTGATAGAATGATCGATAAGCATCATCAGCGCCTGCCGGTTCAACTGCGATTACTTTAGTTCCGGAGGAAATATAGTGAGTTGCTAAAGCAGTTCCACTAAGAAGGCCTCCTCCACCAACCGGAGCAATAATAATATCCAGTTGATCAATATCTTCAAATAATTCCTTGGCAGCAGTCGCCTGGCCGGCAATTATTCGATAATCATTATATGGATGAATTTCTGTAGCGCCGGTCTTTTGTTTGATATCTTTAAGTGTAGACTCTCTTGATGCCAAGTTTGGCTCACAAAAAGAAATTTTCCCTCCATAATTTTTTACAGCTGCTATTTTAACTTTGGAGGAATTCTCAGGCATTACAATGTATGCGATTGTTTTCCTGAGAGCTGCTGCTCTGGACAGAGCTGCCGCATGATTCCCGGATGAATGTGTACAAACACCCTTTTCAATTTCCTTTTTTGATAAGGAAAAAACTGCATTAATAGCACCCCTTGATTTAAAAGCCCCGGCTTTTTGAAAATTCTCACATTTAAAAAAAACCTCGGCATTAACTAAACCATTAAGGTTGTCCGACTTGTAAACTGGTGTCCTGTGAATGTACCGCTCTATCCGTTTGGCTGCTTGCTTTATGTTATTAAAATCAGGAGGATTATTCAACTTAATATTGTCAGTGTAAAATTATTAATTTACGTACTCTTCGGAAATGGTATCCGCAATTTTGCGACAAGCTTTAGTTAAAATTTCATATGTTTCATCACAAGCTTCAAGTTTTCTAAAAAAAGGATCGGGAACAGATTCATTTAAACCCGGCTTGATCAGATTCATAACATAATCTAATTTAGCTTTGTCCTTCTCATTTCTTGCAAAGTATGAAGCATTTCTATACGCCAGGGTGTCCATTACATAAATCTTATCAAATTTATCAAAATCATCCCTTGCAAATAATCTCACCTTCTTCTTTGAAAGATCAATTCCATGCTGTAACGCTTTATTAATTACCCTATCATCGGGTGATTCATTAATATGATAAACTTCAAATCCTGCGGAATCAACATTTGCATCGATATTTCTTTCTTTCAATATAAGCTTTAATAATCCTTCAGCCAAAGGAGAACGGCACATATTAGCATGACATAGAAATAAGACATTCATATCTACCGAATTAAAACTTTTCACAATAAAATCTTTAGTTTTTCACTAATATACTAAACTCTGGTAAGATAATAAAAATTATTTAAATATCCAAGAAATTTTAGTATTTGTTATAAAGTAATCTTCTTATCCAGCTCTTCAACGTAGTTTCTGAATTGCTTATCAGTTTCGACCAGATTATTAACGGTTCTACAGGCATGAAGCACAGTGGCATGATCTTTATTCCCACAATGAAGACCAATAGTAGCTAAAGACGCTTTGGTGAGTTTTTTCGAGAAAAACATGGCTAACTGCCTGGCTTGCACAATTTCCCGCTTTCTTGTTTTCGAATTTATCGCTTCGAGTGGTAATCCAAAATAATCACAAACAACTTTTTGAATATAATCAATTGATATTTCGCGGGAAGTATTTTTCACAAATTTATCAATCATCTTTTTAGCCAAATCCAATGTAATTGCCTTTTTATTTAAAGATGATTGTGCAAGAATGGAAATTAAAGCTCCTTCCAATTCCCTAATGTTTGTTGTTATGCTATAAGCTAGATATTCAATTACATCTTTTGGCATTTCAACACCATCTTTGTATAATTTTTTCTCTATAATTGCAATTCGCGTTTCAAGGTCGGGCACTTGCAAATCAGCTGACAGTCCCCATTTAAACCTTGATAATAATCGAGTATTCATACCCTCCATTTCAACAGGAGGTTTGTCAGAAGTAATTATAAGCTGTTTGTTATTTTGGTGCAGGTGATTGAAAATATGAAAATAAACTTCCTGTGTTTTTTCCTTCTTTACTAAAAACTGAATATCATCAACGATCAATACATCGATCATTTGATAAAAATGCACAAAGTCATTTTGACTATTATTCTTGACTCCATCAATATATTGATTCGTAAACTGTTCAGAAGTCACATACAACACGGTTTTTTCCGGATAATTAGATTTAACTTCCAAACCAATTGCATGAGCTAAATGTGTTTTTCCTAATCCTACATTGCTGTAAATTAGTAGTGGATTAAAAGCTGTTTTACCAGGATTACTGGCAACCGCAAAACCAGCTGAACGGGCTAATCTGTTACAATCACCTTCAATAAAATTTTCAAATGAATAGTTTTCATTCAGCTGCGAATTAACTTTAATCTTTTTAAGCCCGGGAATAATAAAGGGATTTGGAATATCCTTAGATGAACCTTTGTTCAAATCAATGGGCATGTTCACAGGAGGATTGGAAGTTGCTATTTTATTTGATGTTGGAAAATTTACAGTATATGGAGGCGAATTATTATATGAATTCTCCATAATAATACTGTATTCCAACCTTCCCTCGGTTCCCAGTTCTTTTTTGATGGTTTTCTTGAGCAGTGTAATATAATGCTCCTCAAGCCATTCATAGAAGAACTGACTTGGTACCTGAATGGTTAATACATTGTCGTTAAGCTTAACCGGTTTGATTGGATCGAACCAGGTTTTATAACTTTGATGACTTATATTATCCTTAATTACATTAAGACAACTTTCCCAGACAGCTTTACAATTTTTTTTCATTCGCAACTAATTGTATTGAAGCAATTTAATATATTAATACCACGTCTATTTAATTAATTTTCAAAGCGTTACGACAAGAGGATAACCTACTGCGTTATGGAAATTTTGAACAAAATTCAACTAAATAAAGTTAAAAAAAAAATAAAAAAGCACTTGATTTTCTAAAAAAAATAACGTATAAACAATCCGCGCAATTATACCAGGCAAATAGTCTATTCTGTGTGTAAATAATTTATCCTTAAATTCTTAATCTTACTAAACCTCTTAAAAACCTTATTAGAATTATTTTTTCGAACACTAAACTTTATCACACATTTGAGATCAAAACTATGAAAAATCTGATTTATATTCTCTTCTTTGATGATTTTCATCACGTCATTCATACTTTCATAGTCAAAGTTAACCTGATAAATATCCTGTATGGTCTTTGTAATAATTTGTGCATTATCCAGCGCTTCTTTGGTTGCTGTTTTATATGCATTGATTAATCCGCTCACTCCAAGTTTAGTACCTCCAAAATATCTTACAACAACTACCATAATGTTGGTCAGGTCTTTCGATACTATCTGACCGTATATCGGTCTTCCTGCTGTGCCTGATGGTTCACCATCATCATTAACCCTGTAAATCGATTTATCAAAACCCAACCTGTATGCATAACAATAATGTCTTGCATCATGGTATTCCTTTCTTAGCTCCTCTATTTTGCTTTTTACGTCCTTTTCATCTATCACAGGAAAAGCAAAGGATATAAATTTACTACCCTTTTCCTTATAAATCCCTTCAGAAACCTTCTCTATTGTTTTGTACGTATCTTCACAAAGCATTTATAACCAACTAACTAATTCAAAGAACTACTATTTTATTTTTTAATTTAACTACCTTAAACATCAATAGTTGCTTTCAATAATTTTCAATAAAATTATACTATATAATTTATATTACCTAAGAAAAAATAAAAAAAATTAAAGTTTCCTAAAATGAAGTTGATCAATCAGGGAATTTTTTACTTTTGGTTGGACAAATTAAAAAGAGACAATGGCGAATATTTTTAATAAAACAAATGAATTATCACAGGCGTATATTAATTTGAGCGCAGAGAATCTTTCAAAACTAGTACGAATCGAATCGCTCAGTTGCAATGAGAAGTCAGTTCAGAAAGTTTTAAAGCAACTTATGGAAGAATGTGGAGCAGACGAAGTAATAATTGACGGACTTGGAAATTGTATTGGTAAAATGGGCAACGGATCAAAAGTTATAGCCATTGACGGGCATATGGACACAGTTGATGTTGGGAATATGAATAATTGGGATTTTGATCCTTTTTCAGGTGAAATTAAAAATGGTTTCGTTCATGGCCGTGGGAGTGTAGATCAAAAGGGAGGAGTGGCCTCCATGCTAACATCCATCAAAATTTTAAAAGAAATTGGCATTCCTGATAACCTGACGATTTATTTTATTGGAAGCGTTATGGAGGAAGATTGTGATGGATTGTGCTGGAAATATATTATTGAGGAGGATAAGATAAAACCAGATGTAGTCATAATTACTGAACCCACTAATCTGAATATCTACAGAGGACAAAGGGGGAGGATGGAAATCCAGATTTCATTTCAAGGCATCTCTTCTCACGGCTCGGCACCTGAACGGGGTAAAAATGCTATTTACCTGGCTTCTGAAGCTGCCTTAAGAATTAAAGATTTAAATTATAACCTTAAACATGATGATTTTCTGGGTAAAGGTTCTATAACAATTTCTGAAATTAAATCGGATAGTCCTTCATTATGTGCTGTGGCTGATTTTGCTCAATTGCACATTGACAGAAGGCTTACCTGGGGTGAGACAAAAAAATCAGCGATTCATGAATTGGAGGAGGCGTTGCAAGGATTGGATCCCAAAATTTCGATCCCTTATTATGAAGAAGAAGCTTTTACAGGAAACATGTATGGAATGGAGAAATATTATCCGACATGGATAATGGAAGAAAATCATCCGGTTATTACTACTGGAGTTATCACTTACAAAGAACTTTTTAATGAACCTCCAAAAGTTGACAAATGGACTTTTTCAACCAATGGGGTTACTATCAATGGTATTTATAATATCCCAATTATTGGATTTGGACCAGGTGATGAAGTGATGGCTCATGCCCCAAATGAAAAAATTCCAATTCAAGACTTACAGGTAGCATCTGCATTTTATGCAGCCTATGCTTTATCAATTTAATCAATAAATCATCTAATCAAAAATACATAACATGGCTATTCAGCAAATCATTGAAGAAATATCGAATTTAAATTCAAACCTATTCCAAAAAGACTTTTTACTCACTTGGGAAAAATCGGATGATGATATCTTTCAAATCATAAAAATAGCTGAGGTTTTAAAATCTTTAAGGAAATCAAATATTTCCTCAAAATGTTTTGATTCAGGATTGGCTGTTTCAATTTTCAGGGATCAATCTACACGAACAAGATTTTCATTTGCATCAGCTGCCAACTTACTTGGATTAACTGTTCAGGATTTTGATGAATCGAAATCGCAAGTCGGACATGGTGAAACATTGAGGGAAACAGCAAATATGATCTCCTTTTTTACAGATATCGTTGGAATCAGAGATGATAAATATATCGGGATCGGAAATGACTACATGCGAAAATTTGGTGAAGCCCTGGATGATGGATTTGAAAACGGAGTTTTAGAACAACGCCCCGGAATCATAAACTTGCAGTGCGATATTGATCATCCAACACAAAGCTTATCAGATTTACTCCATCTGAAAAACCATTTTGGTTCATTGGAAGCATTACATGGGAAAAAAATTGCGATGTCATGGGCTTACTCACCTAGCTATGGAAAACCATTATCGGTTCCACAGGGTATTATTGGATTAATGACACGTTTTGGAATGGATGTACATTTGGCCCATCCGGATGGGTATGAACTATTGCCCGAAGTAATTGATAAAGCAAATATCCAATCAAAACAGTCTGAAGGATCATTCAAAATTGTTGATTCAATGGAAGAAGCTTTCGAAAATGCTGATGTAGTTTATCCTAAAAGCTGGGCGCCCTTGCATATTATGCAAGCAAAATCTGAATTAGTGAAAAATAATGATCACAATAAAATTTCAGAACTTGAGGAGGAGGGATTAAACCACAATGCCAAAAACAAAAATTGGGAATGTACAGAAAAGTTGATGAATTTAACCAAGGATAAAAGCGCTCTTTATATGCATTGTCTGCCCGCTGACATTTCGGGAATTTCCTGCGAGCAAGGAGAGGTTCAAAGGGAAGTTTTTGAGAAATACAGGATCCAAACTTATATGGAAGCCGGCTACAAACCTTATATCATCGCATCCATGATTTTAAATAACCGCTTTGCAAATCCGGATGAGCTACTCAAACAAATGCTGAATAACAGTGAAAATAAAAGACTGTTGTTATAAGATATATTAATAGGGGAAAATCAGGATGTATAAATTGTGCTATTTACATCCGTTATTCTTGGCTCTCTTCTCGGCACACTGCGCATCCATAACAGCAATCAACACCATATTTACAATCTCCGGAACGCTGGAACCAATTTGGAGTACATGAACAGATTTACATAATCCATTAATTACCGGTCCGATAACTTCAAATTTACTCATAGTTTGAAGAAGTTTGTAAGCTATATTCCCCGCTGTTAAATAAGGAAAAATAAGTGTATTTGCCTTCCCTCCTGCTAATTTCGAAAATGGAAAGCTTTCACTTAAAATCTCCTCATCTAATGCTACATTTACCTGCATCTCTCCATCAACAATTAAATCAGGATAATCCCTGTGAAGGATAGATACAGCTTCCCTTTGCTTTTGCGGGATAGCGCCATCATTCGATCCGAAATTAGAATAGGAAACAAATGCTATTCGTGGTTTGATTTTAAATTGCTCAACAGCAAATGAAGTTTGCAAAGTAATTTCAACCATTTCTTCTACTGTAGGATTTTTATTTACTGTACAATCAGAAAGGAAGAAGGATCCTTCCTTTGTATTAATTATATACATTCCCGACACGATATTTGCGCCTTCCTTTTTACCGATTATTTCAATGGCAGGTCGTAATGTATCAGGATAATTCCGTGTGAGGCCGGATATCATTGCATCTGCATGTCCGCTTTCTACAAGCATCGGGCTAAAATAATTACGATGTAACATAGCATCTTGTGCAGATGTCATTGTTACTCCTTTGCGCTGCCTTTTTTTCCAGTACAATTCTGCAAATTTTTGTCTCCTTTGTTTTTCTTTCTTCGATTTCGGATCAATAATTTCCACTCCCTCCAGTTCCAAATCATTAATTTCTATCAATTCTTTTATGGTATCATGACTGCCCAAAAGAACCGGCTCAGCAAGCTTTTCATTCATCACAATTTCAGCGGCTTTCAGCATTTTATAATTTTCAGCCTCAGCAAAAACAACACGTTTCGGATCACGTTTTACGCTGGATTTTATCTGTCTTATCAAAGGATTGGAGATCCCCAATCTTTTGTTAAGTTCTTCACTGTATTTATCCCAATTTTTTATTGGATTTCTTGCCACACCCGACTCCATTGCTGCCCTGGCAACAGCCGGTGCAACATGAACTATTAACCTTGGATCTGTTGGTTTGGGAATGATATAATCTTTTCCAAATTTTAGGTTTTGGGTCTGAAAAGCAATATTTACCTCCTCAGGCACAGGCAATTTAGCAAGTTCAGCCAGAGCCATTGATGCCGCAAGTTTCATTTCATCGTTAATGGTTGTTGCTTTAGCATCAAGTGCACCTCGGAAAATAAATGGAAATCCAAGAACATTATTAATTTGATTAGGATAGTCTGACCGTCCGGTTGCCATGATTATATCATCCCTCACAGAAAATGCTTCTTCCGGAAGAATTTCAGGAACAGGATTTGCAAGTGCAAAAACTATGGGATTATCAGCCATTTCTTTCAGCCATTCTTTTTTCAGTGCGCCGGCAACTGATAATCCCAGAAACATATCAGCCCCTTTTACCGCTTCTTCGAGTGTATGAACAGGTTTGCTTGTAGCAAACTGTTTTTTTATTTCATTTAAATCTGTCCTGTCTTTATGTATTACACCCTTGCTATCAACCATTGTGATATTCTCAGGCTTTACACCCAATTTCATATACAACTTAGTGCAGGAAACTGCAGATGCGCCAGCACCATTTACAACAATTTTTATTTTATCAATTTTCTTCCCATTAATTTCTAATGCATTGAGCAAACCTGCAGATGTTATGATTGCTGTTCCGTGCTGATCGTCATGCATTACAGGAATATCAACTGCTGCTTTTATTTTATCCTCAATGGCAAAACATTCAGGCGCTTTAATATCTTCAAGGTTGATACCACCAAAAGTCGGAGCAATAGCAACCACTGTATCAACAAACTTATCAATATCTTTTTCGTTTACTTCAATATCAAATACATCAATATCTGCAAAAACCTTAAAAAGCAAACCCTTTCCTTCCATAACAGGTTTACCTGCCTCCGGCCCGATGTCTCCCAAACCCAAAACAGCCGTTCCATTTGAAATAACGGCTACCAGGTTTCCTTTGGCAGTGTATTTATAAACATCATCCCGATTGTCTTTGATAGCAAGACATGGATCAGCCACCCCTGGTGTATAGGCTAATGACAGATCCCTTTGGGTTGAATAAGGTTTAGTGGGAACAACTTCAATTTTACCGGGTCTCCCTTTTGAATGATAATTAAAAGCGTCTTTTCTGAATAAAGTATCCATCGAAAAATATTTTTATTGTGAATTAATTAACAAGCGGCAAAATTAATAATTTGTTCTTTTAAAAAACTACTATTTCACTATTATTTTTTCCAATGAAAAATTGTTTACAAATTATACTTCAAAGCCAGCATGTATTTATTTAAATTTATATTTTAGCAGTCAATTTTTTTGAACTAGCTTAGTTAGCTATAACTTTTAATCATTTCAGCTAATGTATTCATATATAGAGGGAAAACTGATTGAGAAGAATCCTGCATATGTCGTGATCGATTGTCAGGGTATTGGGTATATGATTAATATTTCGCTCAATACATTTACAAAATTAAAAGACAAAGGACACTTTAAATTATTCACTCATTTCGCCATAAAAAATGAGGCTACGACCCCGGTTGGGTTTGTATTATTTGGTTTTGCTGATGAGCAGGAACGGGAATTTTTCCTGCAATTGATATCGGTATCGGGAGTTGGTCAAAGCACTGCTTTATTGATGTTATCATCTCTTGCAACCGAAAAATTGTACGCTGCCATAGTTGGAAATAATCCGGCAGTTTTACAATCAGTTAAAGGCATTGGAGCAAAGTCGGCTCAACGAATTATTATTGATTTGAAAGACAAATTGGAAAAAGGAAAAATATCGCATGATTTTGTTGGTGTTGAACACAATACTAATAAAGAAGAAGCGTTATCAGGATTAACCGTTTTAGGATTTAATAAACCGGCGGCAGATAGGGCTTTAAGCAAAGTTTTGGAAAAAGAAGGAGCAGACCTTCCTGTTGAAATACTGATTAAAGAGGCATTAAAAATATTGTAAAACTTTTGGTGGTTAACTATATACTTTGAAAAACTGTTAACATTAGAATTAGTTGAGTTTTTCAAAGTTTTTTGATTTTAGAAAAGACTTTTTATTTGGAGCGGATTGTAAGATATAGTTTACTCTTCACTTTATTGATGTTTATTTGTTCCATTGCCTGGGGAAACACCCGAACTGGATGGCACATGGCAGATAATCATTACAAAGTGAACAAATTTTTATTCCCTCCCGACTCAATTACAGGTGATGACACTACCCAACACCTCAACCTTCCCTACCCAACCGAAGAAGAACAATTTCCATATACAGGTAATGATAATACAAATCCCCTTTTCTTAAAATCCCCTTCAAATTTAGAAACTGAGGTTGAATATGATCCGGAAACCGGTCAGTATATCATGAAACATAAAATGGGAGAGTTGGATTACAGGTCTCCCACTTATATGTCGCTTGAGGAGTACAGGGAGTACGATCTTGAAAACTCAGTTCAGGAATATTGGCGAGAAAGAGCCAAGGCTGCCGGTGTAGGCACCAGGAGTGGGATCATCCCCTCCATTTATATCGGAGGTAAAGCATTCGATAAAATTTTTGGAGGCCACACCATTGATATTCGCCCTTCAGGTAGTGTGGAATTAATTTTTCAGGTAATTGGTAATACCAGGGATGACCCTACCCTTGATGTAAACCAAAGAAGCCAGGTTAATTTCGACTTCCAGGAAAAGATTCAAATGAATGTAGTAGCTAAAATCGGAGATAAAATTGAATTCAAAACCAATTATAACACCGAGGCTACCTTTGATTTTGAAAACAAACTTAATCTTAGTTATGAAGGCGACGAAGACGAAATCATTCAATTAATTGAGGCCGGTGATGTAAGTCTTCCCCTCAACAGTTCGTTAATTACAGGAAGCCAAAGTTTATTCGGCATAAAGACCAAATTAAGATTTGGCAAAACAACAGTTACAGCACTCTATTCCGAGCAAGAAAGTGAAACCTCAACCATTACTGTTCAGGGAGGCGCTCAAACCAATGATTTTCTTTTAAAAGCCGATGATTATGAAGAGAACAAACACTTCTTCATTGCTCATTATTTCCGTGATAACTATGAAAAAGCCTATGCCGATTTACCCATCATTACTTCTGGAATAAACATTACTGAAATTGAAGTATGGGTAACAAATATCGGAGCAGCTGTAACCCAAAACCGTAATATTGTGGCTTTCACAGATATTGGTGAATATGAAAAAATTCATAGCAATAAAATCTTACCTGATTATAATTATATTCATGCACCACTTCCAGATAACAATGCCAATAACCTATTTTCAATCCTCGAGCTTTCTGAAATGAGAGACATAAATAAAGTAAGCAATTATTTATTGAATGAACAATTTGTACAAGGTGAAGATTTTGAAAAAATAGAACTGGCCAGAAAATTAAATCAAAATGAATATTCCTTCAATAGCAAATTAGGGTTTATTACACTGCACAGCACTTTAAACTCAGATCAAACACTTGCTGTAGCATTTCAATTCCAGAATATCGGAGACACGACCATTTTCCAGGTTGGTGAATTTTCAGACGAAGGAATTACAGGCCAGAATTGTCTTATGGTCAAACTCCTTAAAAGCACTTATGTAAATATCAGAAGCCCTATCTGGGATTTGATGATGAAAAATGTTTATGCACTCAACGCCTACCAGGTAAACAGGGATGATTTTACTTTGAATATTCTGTATTCAGGAGATGAAACCGGCGTACCCACTGGTTATTTCGAAGAAGGTCCGTTTAACGGTGATCCTTTAATTAATGTTTTTAACCTCGACAACCTTGATGCCCTTGGAAATCCTCTCCCCCATGGTGATGGTGTTTTTGACTTTCTTGACAATGCAGCCACACAAGGTGGTACAATCAATTCTTCAAACGGTAGAATATTTTTTACAGTTCTGGAACCCTTTGGAAGCTATTTAAGAGAAAAATTCGGAGAAGAATATGAAAACCTTGCTGATAAATACTGCTACGACTCACTTTATACATTAACTAAAACCGGCGCCCAGCAATATGCCGAAAAAAACAAATTCTTAATCTCAGGTTATTATAAGTCGCAATCGGGTTCTGAAATTTCTCTTAATGCCTTAAACGTACCGCAAGGATCGGTAACTGTAACAGCCGGAGGTACTCCCCTGATTGAAAATGTTGACTATACGGTAGATTACACATTGGGTCGTGTAAGGATCATTAATGAAGGAATATTAAATTCCGGTACACCCATTAACATCTCAATGGAAAGTAATACACTTTTCAGCATTCAAACAAAAAGGTTAATGGGCGCCCACATTGATTATGACTTTAGCAAGGATTTCCATATTGGTGGTACCATATTAAACCTGCATGAACGACCTTTAACACAAAAGGTTAATTACGGTGATGATCCAATATCAAATACTATTTGGGGTTTGGATTACAGCTATCAGACAGAATCCAGGTTTATCACCAAGCTGGTTGATAAACTACCATTCATCAGTACCTCTGCTCCCTCAAATATTGCTATTGATGGTGAATTTGCTCATTTTCTACCCGGTCATTCCAGAGCCGTTGGAGGAGAAGGAGTATCATATATTGATGACTTTGAGGGAACGGTCTCTACCATTGATTTACGCGGATATACATCATGGTACCTGGCAAGTACTCCGCAATTCCAGAATGACCTGTTTCCTGAAGCCAATATTTACGGGGATAAAAGCAGTATAGCTTACGGATTTAACAGGGCTAAAGTCGCCTGGTACGTTGTTGATCCCAGCGTATTTTACGACAGGAACAGCAGCTTAAGACCACCAAATATAACCAATGATGAGCTTTCGAATAACTATGTAAGGCAAATCCTGGAAAAAGAAGTATTTCCAAATAAAGAAATTGCACAAGGAACACCTACAAATATTGGGGTGTTTAATATGGCATATTATCCCAGCGACAGGGGCCCCTATAATTATGACTCCTGGCCAACAGGAATTTCTGACGGTATCAAAGAAGATGGCACACTTGCAACTCCCGACTCAAGATGGGGAGGCATTATGCGCGAAATCACAACTCCTGATTTTGAAGCTTCAAATATTGAATATATTGAATTCTGGATGATGGATCCATTTGCAGAAGGCTCACCAAATACGACGAGTAGTGGTGGTGAGCTTTATTTCAATCTTGGCGACATTTCTGAAGATATTTTGAAAGATTCGCGCAAAAGTTATGAGCACGGATTGCCTATTTCCGAGAATTTTGATGAAACCGATATTATTAATACAGTTTGGGGCCGTATACCCAATAAACTTGATCTTGTACAATCATTTTCGAATGAACCCGGTGCTCGTGATTACCAGGATGTAGGCTATGATGGTTTAAGAGATGATGATGAAAGGAATTATTTTACAGAATTTTCGGAATATGATAGCGCCTATTATTATTTGGATAACCTGAAAACATTGTATGGGGAAAACTCAACAGTTTATGGGATCGCTAATGCAGATCCTTCTGGTGATAATTATCGAAATTACCGCGGTGATGATCTTGATATTGATGATACTTATTCCAGCGTTCTAAGAAGATACAAAGAATATAACGGACCAGACGGAAATTCGCCTGAAAATGTAGATGGTGGTGTATATGAAGGAAACACCAGGAAGCCTAATGTTGAGGACTTGAATAATGATAATACATTAAGCGAAGGAGAAAGATATTTTCAATACAGGATTATTCTCAAACCCAGTGAAATGAAAGTTGGTGAAAACTATATCACCGATATTCAGGAGGGGGAGGCAGATCTTGCCAATGGTGAAACTACTACTGTAAATTGGTATCAGTTTAAAATTCCTGTTAAAACTCCAGATAAGATAGTGGGTAACATAACTGATTTTAGGTCAATTAGGTTTATGAGGATGTTTTTAAAAGAATTTTCCGAACCTGTTGTTTTACGTTTTGCAACACTTGATCTCGTAAGAGGAGAATGGAGAAGATACCCTCCCAGCGATGAAATGCTTGAGCCCAATGTATATCTTACCAGTAGCCAGCTGAATGCCAAATCATTTGATTTATCTGCTGTAAACATAGAGGAAAACGGAAAAAGAGAGCCCATTAATTATGTTGAACCTCCCGGAATTGAAAGAGAAGTAAACATCGGAACAACAAACCTGACACGGATGAATGAACAATCGATGGTTATGCGGGTTTGTGATCTTGCCGATGGCGACGCAGCTGCTGCTTATAAAACAGCTGAATTTGATTTCAGGCAATTCAAAAAACTCAAAATGTTTGTACATGCCGAAAAGTCGAAAGAGGATGATGTTTTAAAACAAGGAGACCTTACCATATTTATTCGGCTTGGTTCTGACTTTACGCAAAATTATTACGAGTATGAAATCCCCCTAAAACCAACTGAATGGAACGATGCAAGTACTCCGGAAAAAATATGGCCTGAAGAAAATGAATTTAATATTGACCTGAAACAACTGGCCAATGTTAAATTGGAAAGAAACACTGCAATGCGGCAGGCGGGATCGGATATACAATTAAATTCGCCTTACTATTACTATGCACACGACGGAACTCATAGGATAACGGTTCGGGGATCACCCACCCTTAGCGATGTAAAAGCCATGATGATCGGGATTCGAAATCCTGTAAAATCAGCTTTAAACCCGGAAGATGATGGTACGACAAAGTGTGCAGAAATTTGGGTGAATGAACTTCGGTTAACTGATTTTAATAAACAAGGTGGCTGGGCAACAACAGGACGGGTGGCAATGAATCTTGCCGACCTTGGTAATCTCGTAGTCTCAGGAACGTACAGCTCACCCTGGTTTGCAAGCCTTGATAAAAAAATAACAGAGATACAGCTTGACGCTATGTCACAATTTGATATTGCCACCAATCTGGAATTAGGAAAGTTTTTTCCTGAGAAAGCCGGTGTTAGAATCCCGATGCACTTCGATTACTCCCAGGTTAGAATAAAACCTAAATTTAACCCACTCGATCCTGACCTTGAACTGGACGAAGTACTGGATTCGTACGAGATTAAAGATCAAAGAGATTCTATTAAAGCGCTTACCATTGATTACACCAGGCGTAAGAATATTAACTTCATGAATGTAAGAAAAGACAGGGTGGGCGCCCAGAAAAAATCAAGAATATATGACGTAGAAAATTTTGATCTTTCTTATTCATTCAGCGAAGTATATCACAGGAATGTAGATATTGAATATGATGTAGAACAAAATCACATGGGCGGTATTGGATATAATTTCAATACAAACCCCAAAAATGTAAAACCTTTTGAAAAAATTGGCTTTATATCTAAAACCAAAGCCTTGCAGTTTCTTAAAGACTTTAATTTTTATTTCCTGCCAAAGATGTTCTCTTTCCGGACTGATATGAACAGGATGTACAATGAAAAAAAGCTAAGGAATAAAAGCTTTGGTAATGTAATAACAAATGCCACTTATAATAAAACATGGGACTGGAACAGAATTTATGATTTAAAATTTGATCTGGCCCAATCGCTAACTTTTAGTTTTAATGCAGTTGCCAACAGCTATATCGATGAATATCCAGAGTCTAATAAAATACTTTGGGATAAAGGTGATTTGGATGGGGATGGATTTGATGATGAAATTACACCGGATCAAAAACAACAGAAAGTAAAAGACGAAATTTTCAATGGTGGAACAAAAAGCAGGTACACTCAAATGGCCAGTTTCAATTATAACCTGCCGATAAATAAATTACCTCTTCTTGATTGGGTAACAGCTACTGCCGGTTATAACGTGTCGTACAACTGGACCGCACCACCAAAAGCAATGAAGGCTTTAGGTAACACGATTTCAAATAATGTTAACTGGAATATTAATGGTAATGCTGATCTTAATAAGTTATACAATAAACTCGATTTTCTCAAAAAAATAAATTCCCCTCCCAGAAAACGATCCGGTAAGAAAGGTCAAAAAAAACAAGCTAAAAATCCGGACGATACCACAAAAGTTACAAAACCAAAAGTTAATTATGGTAAAATAGCTTATGAAACAGTATTGAAATTATTGATGAGCGTAAAAAAAGTATCCTTCCAGTATTCTCAAAACCAAGGAACTTCACTGCCGGGATTTATGCCTGAAGCTACCATACTTGGCAACGACTGGAATAAAAATGCTCCGGGATTCAAATTTATTTTTGGCGCCCAACCGGAGAGCCCTGAATATTTTAATAAGGAAGGTTGGCTTTCTCAAGATTACAGGCTGAATACATCTTATATGCAAATGGCCAACAAAAATTTAAGCTTCCGGGTATCCATTGAACCTTTCCGTGACTTAAAAATAGATCTCACTGCTGATAGAACCTATGCACAAAATTACCAAACACTCTATGTTTATGATACAATAGATGGCAAGTTTATTGAAAACAGCGCAATGCAAATGGGCTCGTTTTCAATGACCTATATTACCTGGGGGACCGCCTTTGGCGGATCACTTGAAGATGAAAAATCAGAATATTTTGAAAACATGAAGGATTACAGGTATGATATTGCAAATCGAATTGCCAATGATGATCCCAGAGATATTGCTGTAAATGATTCTACGGGCTTCCCCGAAGGATATGGTCCAACTTCGCAATTAGTTTTATTACCATCCTTTGTAGCAGCTTATTCAAATAAATCGCCTGAAAGTGTCAGCCTCGATGCATTCCCGACAATTCCTTTGCCTAACTGGAGGATTTCCTATAATGGGTTATCAAAAGTTACATTCCTCCAGGGAATCTTTAAAACTGTAACGCTTAATCATGCTTATAATTCAAGTTACAATATTGGCTCCTTCACTACAAGTATAAACTTTTTACCTGATACAATTAATGGTTTGGTTGTTCCGACCAGAAAAAATCCAAATAACGGTGATTACTATCCGGAATATGATTTTGCGGTTGTAACTATTATGGAACAATTTAGTCCCCTTATCAATATTGACATGACATTTCAAAACAGTTTGCTTGCAAAATTTGAAATGAAAAAATCAAGAAATTTATCCATGAGCTTTGCAAACAACCAGCTAACGGAGGTTTCAAGTGATGAATTTATTATCGGATTAGGATTCAGGTTTAAAGAAGTTCCCATTAATTTATCCAGATTGACCGGCGGAAAAGGAAAAACTTTTAAAAGCGATTTAAATATAAAAGCTAACTTCTCAATAAGAAACAATAAAACGGTATTGCGAAATATTGATTCAGACATCAATCAGGTTTCAGCCGGCCAAAAGGTTACCGGAATTAATGCTTCAATCGATTATATGTTATCCAAAAGTTTAACATTACGACTGTTCTATGATAAAATTACAACAAATCCATTCCTGCCATCACAATATAGAAACTCTACATGGAGTGGTGGTATCAGTCTCAGATTTTCACTGGCTCAATAGTTTGAATAGATTCAATTAAATACAGAATATATATTTTATAATTTCTTGAAAAAAAAGTAAAATTTCTATGAAAATCAGATCACGACATATTAACATTTTGTGGGTAACTTTTTTTATTCCAATCCTTCTTTTTTAAACTTTTAATTTATTACTTTTGAATCGTAAAATTAAACAGCATAATTATGGATTTTCCAACACATTTGAAGTATACAAAAGATCATGAATGGGTTAAGGTTGAAGGTGATGAGGCTTACATTGGCATTACAGAATTTGCTCAAAAAGAACTTGGCGATATTGTTTTTATTGAGGTAGAAACCGTTAATGAAAGCCTCGAAAAAGAAGATATATTTGGAACCATTGAAGCAGTAAAAACTGTATCTGATCTTTTCATGCCTGTTTCAGGAGAAGTTTTGGAATTTAACGAAGAACTTGAATCTACACCTGAAACTATCAATTCAGATCCTTATGGCAAAGGATGGATCATTAAAATAAAAATAACAAACCAGGCAGAATTGGACGAGTTATTGGATACTGCCGGTTATACTGAATTAGTAGAGTCATAATACAATTATTGATTTTTGATCCTAATATTTTGGCAATAAAGATTTTAATAGCAGCGTTTATTAATTAATAAGTTGTTAAAGTTTACGATTATTAATAATTTAGCACCCTGATAAGAATTCAAACATAATATATTAGTTATGAGAGATACAAAAAAATCACCCAAAGCAGACCTTGAAAACAAAAAAATAATATTTATTGAAATCGGCCTGGTGATAGCTCTTGCAGTTATTCTTCTGGCATTTGAATGGAAAAGCTATGAGAAGTTGGAAATTGACTTAACTACCAGGGTTGCAGATGATATTCAGGAAGAAATGATTGAGATAACACAACATGAAAAACCTCCCCCTCCTCCTACTCCACCACAACAAACAACAATTATTGAAATAGTTGAGGATGATGTGGAAATTGAAGATGAAATTGAAATTGATGTTGAGGACGATCAAAACACGGAAATGATGGAATATGAACCGGTTGAAGAACCGGAGGAAGAGGATGAGGCACAAATTTTTACGGTAGTTGAATCCATGCCTGGTTATCCTGGTGGAGAAGCTGCCCGTATCAAGTATTTGAACAACAATATTAAATATCCTCAAATGGCTCGTGAGAGTGGTATCCAGGGTCGTGTATTTGTAACCTTTGTTGTTGAAAAAGATGGACGTGTAACTGATGTTAGGGTACTAAGAGGAATTGGTGGCGGATGTGACGAAGAAGCAATCCGTGTGATTCAAAACATGCCCAATTGGCAACCTGGTAAACAAAGAGGTAAGCCGGTTCGTGTACAGTTTAACATGCCTATCTTATTTAAATTGAATTAATCCATAATCAGATAAAACGAAACCCGGCGGATAATGCCGGGTTTTTTGTTTCTATTGATGATTTTCTTCTTTTAGTTTGTGATTAAATTTCCTGAAACGTATTTTTCCGACTTAATAAGATTACCGGATTCATCCCATTCCTCAAAAACACCATGTTTGTTTCCATTTTCCCAATTCCCTTCCTTTTTCTTTTGTCCTGCGGAATAGTAGGTAATCACAACTCCATGAGGTTGTCCTGATTTCCAATTTTCAGTTGATTCAATTTTTCCATCCTCAAAATACCAAAGCCACTCGCCCATTTGTTGCCCATTCTCAAAATGTCCCTCGCTACGTCTGTTTCCATTTTCATAATACTTAATTTCGTTTCCTTGCTGAACTCCATTCACCCACTCAATTTCTGAATGAAGTTGGCCGCTTTTATACCAGCTTTGCCACACACCTTGTTGATTATCATTTTCCCAATGACCTTTGTATTCCATCTGACCATCCACATACCAATATTTCCATTCCCCATTTTTCTGTCCATCAATAAATCCACCCTCTAAATAAATATTGCCATTTTCATGATATCTCTTCCATATTCCTGTTCTCTTGTCGTTTATATATTGTCCTTCAGACTCTTTATTTCCATTAATATGATATGAAATAAATTCTCCAGTCAATTTACCTTCCTGATAATTCATTTCGCTTTTTAAAGTGCCATCAGGATATTGATCATTGCATTTTCCACTGAAAGGTTTATTGTTTAAATAAGAGATTCCTTCTTTTTCTTCCAGTTGTTCAAGCAGGATGTTTTGTTTACAAGAGATTATTACAAATAGGAAACAAAAGGTGGCTACAAGGAATAAAAGTTTCTTCATGAATTGTTTTTTGTAAATTTTGTATAAATTTTAAACTCCTAATTTTATATTTGAATATCCAAAGATATAATGAATAGAAATAACAGAAACTAAAAATTTCTGTAATCAAAAGTTTCAATATTACGTATTTTTCTTCCTCCGCAATTCTCTTTTATATAATTCATTCTGAAATTATTTGTAAGATTGAGCCTCAATCCGAAATAAAAATCGAAACCACTAAAATCTTTTATGCCAATAACGCTGGTAATATCTTCTGTACCAAGGAAAAAATTTCCAAATCTAAATGCAAAGCCAAGTCGGGGTTGAGCAATGTGCCATTCAACCAAAGAGATGGGTATGGCTACTTCCCACCGTGCTGATTCATAGCGCGGTGTAATTGCAAGAATGGTTGGTCGTTTTAAAACATTTTTTCCTAAAGCAATACCATAAATCAGGGTACCATTCAAATAAATAAATCTCTTTGGGTGATAATCAAATTGTAAACTAATTGCCAGAGGAGTATACAATGAAAATTTGTCGTCTGTTAGAGATTGTCCGTAATAATCCGAAAAATAACTTTCAAGTTTATAATTTATCTCATTCACTGATCCTGAAGGGAGCGTGTCATTACTCCTGTACCAATCTGTTTCAGCATTAGCAAAATCATGAAGTTCAGCATATTTTGAAAATCTAATATATCCGAGATCTAAGATTGACAAACCTATTTTATAATTATAGTCATCATATCTCTGCGCACATAATTGATCATAATATTTTGTTGAGTGCCCTTTTGTTGTATACATATAAGTAACTCCCAAATCAACTCCAAAACCAAACCCCCTAATAAGTGGGCTTTCATAAGAATTATCATCGTAATTAACAGGCAGTGAATACATATAATTAAAATCAAGGTTATCTATATATGCTGTATCATCGTGCTGGACATAATAATCAACATTGTTTAAATTAGTATAAAATCCAGAGATTCCCAACAATGGCTTCAATGATATTCCAATTGACCAGGAATCCCATTTATACCGATGAAAATTATATGCATATGACAAGTCAATCTCAATCCAGGACATAGAACCTGAACGAATTGGTTTATCATGCGACCAGGGAATTTGTTGTTGATCGTCAAAATCTATGGCCTCATAAATAAAGATGCCTATATCCTGTGGAAGATTATTAAAAAATGAATTGGCTCTAAATGAAGTATGCAAGCCATACGCATGCTTGCCATCAACCACCATGGCTCCTGGACCGACTATCCTAACGCTTTGAGTACCTTTATAATACTCTTTGTTACGAAATATTGTGAAATTCCTTTCTTCATTTTCTTTGGTATAATAAACAGGTACAACCCAATTGAACAACAAATCCACAAAATCGCCTTTTTCTATCAGCATATAATTGCTTTCACCAAACATATTAAGCGATACGAGGTTATAATCCATGTACAATTTTGAACCCACCATGGAAGCAGGATTCAAATGAATACCATATATTCCGGCATAATTGCTATTGGCCACACCAAACATATCCTGGCCATTCAGGACAAAATGAATAATCAGAAAAAAATATATTGTAATAATTATTTTCATTAACTTGATGAGGTCAAGAGTTAATATTCACATCAAAGATATTAACAATACCTATTATACATCTGAATCTTCAAAACGTTTGATTTAATCCAAAATTATAAATAATTGGGCAAACCTAAATCCAGCTTAAATAAAAAAAGGCCAGAAAACTATGAAGATAATTCAAGTTTTCCGACCTAATTAACCAACCAAAACCAAATTTTACAAATAAAAATTAAC
>JAIOTR010000137.1 GCA_021106665.1 Bacteroidales bacterium | reverse complement strand
TGGTTGACAGCATTGGCCAAAAAGCACACATCTTTGGCAATAAAAATAATTCTTCAGACAGTTCTCCGGGTACTCTGCTGATTAATGCAGATAATATTAAAATTCTCAATAGCAGACTTCATTTTGCCAATGAGATTAAAGGCAACAGAAGTTATATTTATATCAAAGAATCACAACTTAACCTTGTCACTCAGGACTCTTTGATACTGATTAAAGGCTCTTTAGATGGGCAGCTTGATTCCCTGATCTCTAATAATACTTTATTGTTCAAAGGTCAACCGGTTGAGGGCCGGGAGGCTGTTTTTACAATCAATAGGTATAACGGAGAGAAAATTCTGCAGGAGGGTTATTTGATGGCTCATACCCTCAAGTTAAAACCCCGATTCAAAATGAAACCTCATGAAGATGGACAATTGATTGAATTGTTTATTTACGCGGAAGGTAATTTTAATGATGTCCATAGCCTTTTTGAATTTCACACCGGCATAAATTTGAAACAGGTTAACCCGGAAGCTAAACTAAAAATCTCCTATAATCAGAATGGATTTGTTAATCCCTTTCTCAGGCCATATAATGAGTTAGACTTTGAAATTTCGAATGCTGAATTTACCGGTGAAGATTTGCCTTTTCCACTGAAAGTAGGAGGAATAAAAGGAAACTACAATAATGGAGAAAGCCATTCACCTGAAACAGTTGAACTGCAGATTGATACAATTCATGTAGAGGTAAGCGAAAGTTTTATTAATGGACGGATTAAACTTACCAATCTCAAAGACCCTATTGTGGATGCACATTTTGTTTCACAATTGGATATGAGCCATTTAATCAAACAAAATGAAAATATCAGTATATCCGGAACCATTGATGCTGACCTGGTGCTTGATGGAAAAATCAGCGAATTGAAAAAATTGCACTTTGAAGGGAAACAGCAGGCAAAAGGCTCGATAGAAGTAAAGAACCTGGAACTTGTTTTGAACGACAAGGGCTATAAAATTGAACTTATAGAAGGTACTTCCCTACTGAACAATCATATCTTTGAGGTAACTTCACTTGTAGGAGCTTTTAACGAATCAGCTTTTCATTTTCAGGGAAATTTCGAAAATCTGGATGAGTACATTCTTGAGGATAAAAAAAATCTAGTGGGGAAGTTTATTCTCAATTTTGATAAGCTTGACCTTAGAAAGCTTAATTTAAAATCAGAAGAAAAAAACCTGGATGAAAAATCCGGTGATATGCTTCTTCTTGAAAATATGGCGCTTGAATTTTCGGTTAATGGTAAAGAGGTTGTTACCGATATCGGAAGTATAAATAATCTCAGACTGAGTAGCCGCCTCGAGAATAAGGTATTACATATTAAAGCAATGGATTTCCTTTACCAGGATGGCTCAGTTAAAGGAAGCGGGAAGATTTTATTCAACGAACAGGGGATCGATTCTGTTATTGCGTCCATTAATGGAAAATTCCAAAACCTGAACATTAAAATTCCTGAAACTGAAAACACATTAAAGGATTCTCATGGCAAACCATTCAGATTCCCTTCATTCATGAATGCTGATATCGATATGGAAATAGTGCATGGTGAAATAATGGATGAACAATTTTAAAATTTCATACTGCACGCTAATATTATGGGAACTGAAGTAAATGTTCAAAAATTCAATGTGGATGTCTGGGATGGCAATACCAATATTACATGCCGTTTTCTTTTCGGAGAGGAGGGGCTGACCGGCCTTTGGGCCGATGCCGGTTTTCATTTCGTCCGGATCGATGTTAAATCCATATTAAATAAATTTGATAAAGAAGATACTATTAGTACTTCAAACGGGTTTTGGCAAATTCCCCAGGAAATGGATGTCAGGATTAATTTTTCATCAAAGGAGATTGTTTATAGCGATGCCACGATTTCAAATTTCCGTTCGAATATCTATGCTACGGAAAAGAAGATTGAAATAGACAATTTATACTCCGATTTACCTTTTGGTAATATCCAAATGGATTTATTGGTTTCGGATTATAAAAATGATAAGATTAATTACAATGCAGATGTCAATCTTTTAATTGATAGCCTTGACATTGATAAATTATTAAAGATGAAAGCGCTTGGCATTCCTGCTCAGAAGTTTAAGAGCCAGGAGCCCGCCACTTCAAATAAAAAAAATCCATTACTTGGGTTACCGGATAATATTAACTTAAAACTCAATACATCTGCAAAGTATATTTCTTATAAAAATGCAATAGTTGAAGATTTAATATTGCAAATTACTAGCAATAATGAAAAATTAGATTTAGAAAAGCTGGATTATAAATTTGCCGGTGGAAAAATGAATATTCATGGTCAACTTACCATGCCCAACTCGTCTGACCACTTGAAGTGGTCTGACGAGTATGCAAAGGGATACCTTTATTCAAAAGCAGATAGTATTGATATTCAAAAATTCTTTATCTCTTTTGACAACTTTGGCCAGAATGTTTTTACTGCCGACAATTCATCAGGGAAAATATCATGGGCATCCCATTATTACTTTGATCTTGATGAAGACTATAAACTGAAAAAAGATGATGACCTATGGTTGATAAACGCTATAGTTTATCATGCCGAATTTGACAAAGTTGAGCCTATTGAAAAGACACTGTTTTTTATAGGCCATAAGGCAAAAGATAATATGATCGTGAGCAAATTGGATGTAAATGCATTTATGTTCGGGAACAAAATCTATTTCAGTGATGTTTTAATGAATGATAATATTGCCAATCTGGATGTGTTTGGTGAAGTGGACTTAAATGAAAAAGAATTGGATTTGGGCTTAGAGATCAGCCTGAGTGATTTATTTTTCCGGTCAAAAAAGGAAAGGCTTGCAGAAACACAGGAAGGTATTGTCAACCTTGATAAAGATGCAAAACTATTCCTGAGAATGACTGGCTCATTTTCCGATCATAAATTAAAAATGATTTCTAAACGAAAATTCAACAAGAATCGAGAATATTTGCTGGATGATATTAAGACAGCAGAAGGAGAATTTCGAAAGAGGCGAATTAGATAAATTTAGTGGCAAAAAAAAAGAATGCCAC
>JAIOTR010000468.1 GCA_021106665.1 Bacteroidales bacterium | reverse complement strand
GATGGTGATATCTATGATCCGAAAAATGGAAAGACCTATTCTTGTTATTTGAAACTAAAAAGTATGGATCAACTTAAGGTGCGCGGATTTATTGGAATTTCACTCCTTGGCCGTACAACTTACTGGACCCGAACCACGCTTTAAAACATGGAAGTTTTCTCGATTATAGCAGATCAGATTTCAAAAAGTTATGGTGATGTAAAAGCCATAGAAAACATTTCTTTTTCGGTGAAGAAGGATGAGCTTTATGGTTTAATCGGGCCCGATGGTTCGGGGAAAACAACCATATTCAGGATACTTACCACCCTGTTGTTACCTAAAGCTGGTAAAGCAACTGTTGAAGGATTTGATGTAGTGAAAGATTTTAAGGAAATCAGAAAAATCTCAGGTTATATGCCTGGAAGGTTTTCATTGTATCATGATCTTTCTGTAGAAGAAAACCTGCAATTTTATGCAACGATTTTCTGCACCACAATCCAGGAGAATTATGATTTAATAAAAGACATTTATGTCCAGATTGAGCCATTTAAAAATCGTAAAGCCGGAAAATTATCAGGTGGGATGAAACAAAAGCTGGCATTATCCTGTGCATTAATTCATAAACCGAAAGTGCTTTTTTTGGATGAACCAACTACAGGTGTAGATGCTGTTTCCAGAAAAGAATTTTGGGAAATGCTTAAAAATTTGCAGCAAAAGGGAATCACCATTATCGTTTCCACACCATACATGGATGAAGCAGCCCTATGTGATAAGGTAGCGTTGATGCAAAAAGGTAAAATTTTAAGTATTGATACTCCTGAAAAAATTGTCCAGCAATATGAATACCCTCTATATCAGGTTACAAGTGATAATATGTACGAATTACCCGGCATTTTGAATAATTTTTCTGGATCGATATCAGCACACCGGTTTGGTGATTCAATCCATTTTGCTACGAGACAGGAAATTAAACATGATGATATACACGAATTTTTAGCTGATAAAGGACATCAACAGATTGAATTTAAAAAGATCACTCCGGATATTGAAGACTGTTTTATGGCTTTAATGAAGAATGAAAACTAATTCTGAAAATATCATAATAAAGGTTCAGGACCTGGTAAAAAAATTTGGTGATTTTGTTGCCAATGATCACCTTACATTCGATGTATATGAAGGTGAGATATTCGGATTTTTAGGTGCTAATGGAGCAGGCAAAACAACGGCTATAAGGATCCTTTGTGGATTATCTGCACCCACTTCAGGAGATGTTGAAATCGCTGGATACAATGTTTATAAACAAACCGAGAAGGTTAAAAAAAACATTGGTTATATGAGTCAGAAGTTTTCCCTATATGAAAATCTGACCATTAAGGAGAATATCCGATTTTTTGCAGGTATTTATGGTTTATCGGGCAAGGTAATTAAAGATCGCATGAATGAATTACTGAAAAGTCTGCAAATCACACATCTAAAGGACACGTTAATTTCTTCTTTGCCATTGGGCTGGAAACAAAAGTTGGCCTTTTCGATTGCCATTTTTCATAAACCAAAAATTGTATTTCTGGATGAACCAACGGGAGGAGTAGATCCCATTACCCGACGTCAGTTTTGGGATATGATTTATGAAACCGCCAGAAGTGGTATTACTGTATTCGTTACCACACACTATATGGACGAAGCAGAGTACTGTGACCGGGTTTCGATTATGGTAGATGGGCGTATTGATGCTTTAGATACACCAGCAGAACTTAAAAAAATATTTAATGCCAAGAATATGGATGAGGTGTTTTTGAAGTTGGCGAGGAGTTCTTAAAAGTATTTAGATATTAGTATTTAGACTAAAAAATAATATGCATAACTATAAAAAATTGATTGTATGGCAAAAAGCAGTTACGTTGGCAGTTGACATTTATAATCGAACAAAGAGTTTTCCCGATGATGAGAAATTTGGAATGACGATTCAGGCTCGAAAAAGTGCATGTTCTATTGCCAATAATATTGCCGAAGGTTCAAGGAAAAGTTCAAAAAAAGACTTTAATCGTTTTCTGGAAATTTCAGATGGATCATCTGCAGAATTAAACACTCAAATGATCATATCAAAAATGGTTGGTTATATAACTGAGGAAGAACTTGAATTTTTCGAGATGCAAATTGATGAAATTCAACGCATGATTAAAAGCCTAAAAGAAAAAAAATAAAGCCTCCCATGAACGTATTCGGGCAGGCCTGTGGCATAATATCTAAGAACTAACTTTATAAAGTAATTAGATTTTAATAGTTAGTATTTAGATAAAAATATTGAGATAAAGACAATGCATAATTATAAAAACTAAAGTCTCCCATAGGGATGCCTATGGCATAACATCTAAATACTAAATACTCAACAATGAAGCAATTCATGGGTTTTGTAAAAAAAGAATTCTTCCACATCTTCCGGGATGTTCAGACAATGTTGGTTTTGTTCGGAATTCCGATTGCCCAATTATTGATTTTTGGTTATGCTGTTACGAATGAAATTAAAGATATAAAAATAGCGATTTACGATCAGTCGAAAGATAATGTAACACTTCAAATTTCAAATAAGATCATTTCTTCCGGGTATTTTATACTGGAGAAAAACCTGGATCACATCTCCAATATTGAAGATATATTTAAAAAAGGTGACGTTAAGGAGGTAATTGTATTTGAACCCGATTTTGCTAAAAAACTGCAACGGGATGGGGTTGCTAATGTTCAACTTATAGCAGATGCTTCTGATGCCAATACCGCCAATTTGATCGTAAACTATACAAGCAGAATCCTAATGGATTATATCCAAAAGGAGAATCAGCTGATTAACCAACCATTGCAAATAGACACTGAAGTCCGTATGGTATTTAATGAAGGTTTAAAGAGTGTTTATATGTTCGTCCCGGGTACCATGGCGTTGATCCTGATGCTGGTATCAGCAATGATGACCTCTATTTCAATAGCACGTGAAAAGGAAATGGGGACCATGGAAGTACTATTGGTTTCACCATTAAAACCGGCACAGATAATTGTCGGAAAAGTGATCCCATATGTAACTTTAGCTTTTGTCAACGCTATTTCCATCATTCTTATAGGATATTTTGTGTTTGGGATGCCATTAAAAGGAAGTATATGGTTGCTATTATTGGAAAGTTTTCTATTTATTAGTATGGCCTTGTCACTGGGAATTTTTATTTC
>JAIOTR010000356.1 GCA_021106665.1 Bacteroidales bacterium | reverse complement strand
TGATCAAGCCTGTGCTGTTTTCATTAGAATATTGATAAGCTCTTTCAACTTTTTTTCCTCTTATTTTATACAATCCCTCGTAAGTTCCCACCCATATACATCCTGAATCATCTTTGACGTATGAAAGTGCCTCCTTGTTAATAATATTATCGAATTCTTTTTCATTGATTTTTGGGAGTGGAGGATTAAATTTTTTGTTTGTCGGTGAGAATGAAAAATACGGAGAGTTATTTTTTATATAAATTTCGTTATCTGTTTTAAACCATAATTTTCCTTCATTATCAGCATATGCTTCAGTGATTTTTGTAAAATCAAATGAAAAATAGTTTTCCCGGCCATAAGAACTGTATTTTGAAGTCACCGGATCCAGACAAATAAACCTGCTTTGATTTTGGAATAATGGCCAAACAAACTTTCCATCATGGGCCAGGCCTACAACAGGTGAACTATAAGTTTGGTTTGGAAGAATAAACCTATCATCTGTAAATTTCCCTTTATCTTTATCAAAATTGTACAAGCCTTGTGCGCCCCATATACCTATCCAATACATGCCTTTACTGTCCTGAAGAAAATCGTTATACCAGTCAGCTTTTAATGAACTCTCATTTAACTTATAATGCTTATTTATACCAAGATCAGGATTTACTATTTGAAATCCCCTGCCTGACCACAGGCCAATCCAGATATCGCCGTCATCATCTTCCATTAAATCTGAAATTTTGTCTGATACAAGTTGATAAGGTGATTTACTCTTTGTGTTGTATTGAAATAGCTTATTAAAATATTGATCAAAACATTCAAGACCTTTGTTTTCTGTTCCAATCCAAATCCTGTTTTTACTATCCTCCAATATACATGTTATATGATTCGATACGGGCGAATTGTCATTTTCAGGGATGTGGTTTATTTGTCTGAATTTATTTTTGGATGGGCGGTAAATACTAACACCGTCTGCCGTTCCGATCCAAACATTACCGTTTCTATCAATGTATATTTTATTTACATGATTATTTACCAGTGAATGAACACTATTGTCGTTGTGAGTTAACTGCCGGAATTCATTTCTTTGTTTATTCAGAATATAAACACCATTTCCTGTCCCTACCCATAAATTTTTATTCACATCCTCTTGTATGCTGAATGTAGAAACCTGAAGGATTTTTTGAAATATTTCGTTTTCAATATCAAAAGTGTATAGCCCATCAGTACCACTCATCCAAAAGGTTCCATCGGAATCTTCGAAATAATCGGCTACATCTTTATCTCTTTTTTTTGTTTTATCTTCAGGATTTGCTTTAAACTCATAAAACAATTCTTTGTCAGTATTAAACCGAAATATGCCCATATACCTTCCACCCACCCATAAATCTCCTTTTTTATCTTTATAAATAGTATGATAATAATAGGTGTTGATCATGGTTGGTTTGGTATGATCAAATTTTTCGATTGTCTTTTCAAATGGGTAATATTTATGAAGAATGCCATCGGCAGTTTCAACCCATAAATTATCATTATCATATAAAAGCGCCCTGATAAAATTACCTGATAATGTATTTTCAACTGAATCATTGTGATAATACCGGTTGAAAGTTTTATCCGTGTTAAGTTGGTTCAGCCCGTTTTTGGTACCTATCCAAATATTGCCGCTTGTATCTCCGGTGATGCACGTTATGAGATTGTCTGAGATAGTGGAAGAATCTTGCGGGTTATTTAAATACTGAATGAATTTATAACCATCATACCGATTCAAACCATTTATAGTAGCTATCCAAATAAACCCGTTCTTGTCCTGATAAATATCCAGGATATAATTGCTGCTTAATCCGTCTTTTTTGGTAAGATGATCAAATTTCAGGTATGGATCCTGAACCATGGGGGGCTGAGTTTTACCCGGGGAAAGTGTAAAAAAGAATAATATTAATAATACCCAAAATTTCATTCAACCTGTATACGGAGGAAAATGCTAAAAGTATATAAAAATGTATGTTAATCTATGTAAGCTTAAAAAATTAATTAACTCTTGAGTTAAAGGATGGATAATAACTTGATAAATAAATTATAGTGCCTGCGTTGATTGTCCGGTGTTTAGTTGCCAAATGTCATTTTTATCAGAATTATTAATTTGTCCATTCAAATTATAATCCCCATTAAGATAGCCAGATCCTCCCGTAAGAATTGTCCAAATTGATGATTTATCAGTATCATTGACTTCACCATCCCCATTTCCATATCCTCCAATCATGCCAAATACACCAGTGCCAATGCTTTTTTGCGCGATTGTTCCCCCATAAGCTTTATCAGATGCAATTGTAAATCCCGTAATGAGTTGAAGTAGAAGGAAATAAAAATGATAAAGTTGGAGTCCCTCCACCCAAAAAATCAGGATGCCCTATTAGTGATGTTTCATTTAAGAACCACTCGAAACTTTCATTACCCATCATAGCCAGAAATTGCAATCCCTGTAATATTGGCGGATCATTAACAATTCCTGTTGAGGTAAGAGTTATATTATTACAGGCTACAAAATTGGATATTGTAACATTGCCATCGATTATTACATCATCAATAGGTCCCGGAACAATATTACCAATCCAGGTCAATGGATCATCCCAATCACCTCCTGCCGGATAAGACTGTATTTGTGCCTTAACAGTAAAGGAAAAAATAAGGAGACAAGCTACCCATGTTAAGAATGTTGTACTGTAAAAGATTTTCATCTAAAAAAAAATGAAATATCAGAAAGAAATAAGTTCTGACCTTTACAAAGGTACAACATTTAAGATTAATTCTTTTAATGATTACCCAAAAAGATCAGGGCTGTTCAATGCTATCAAAATTGTTAATAACTTAATTGGGTTTTTTCTCAGTGTAACTCAGTGCTTCTTAGTGTAGCTCTGTGTTATAGCCCTGCCCGTCAGATCAGGCGGGTATTACACAAAGTTTCTCAATGTTTCCACAAAGTTTCTCAAAGAGAATTTCGAATTTCACTTAAAACATTGAATTTTATCATTTTGCATTTATTGTGGTTTTTTGTTCGATTAGAATTGAACAGCCCTGCTAATTATCCTTTATATCTTCTGTTGATCAATTACTTTTCATAAATTTGTACAGTTATTCAAAGTAAATAAAACTCTAAAAATTTTTGTACTAAGTACTAAATCTAAATACTATAAAATATGTCCGGACACAGCAAATGGTCAACCATAAAAAGAAAAAAGGGTGCAGCGGATGCAAAACGCTCCAAAATATTTTCAAAAATCATTAAAGATATTACAGTGGCTGTTAAAGAAAGTGGCCCTGATCCCGATGCAAATCCAAGATTGAGGATGGCCATTACAAATGCAAAGGGAGTTAGCATGCCTAAGGATAACATTCAACGAGCCATTAGTAAAGGCTCGGACAAGGATGCTGCAAATTTTATTGAAATAACTTATGAAGGATATCTTTCTCATGGTATTGCTGTTTATATCGAATGTACTACAGATAATCAGCAGAGGACAGTGAGCAATGTCAGATCTGTCTTTAACAAATTTAGTGGCAATTTGGGTACAAATGGTTCATTGAGTTTTTTGTTTGACCGTAAGGGTATTTTTACGGTTCCGAAAGGTGAACTGGATGAAGAAGAATTTGAATTGGAAATGATTGACGGAGGCGCTGAGGACATTGAAATGGAAGAAGGTTTTTTCAGCATTACAACAGCTATGGAAGACTTTGGCAATATGCAGAAAAAACTTGAGGAAATGGGCATAGAACCGGAGTCTGCCGAATTACAGAGAATTCCGCATGAGACTGTTAAACTTGACGATGAAAATGCAAAGAAAATCCTTAAAGTGATAGAAATGTTTGAAGATGACGATGATGTGCAGAAGGTATTTCATAATCTTGAAATAACTGATGAATTGATGGCAGAGATGTAGTTTGACAGATGATCAGTAATAAGTTATGGCATTGGGGTGCTATTAGCCACAAGTTAGACTGTATAATAACTATTTAAAAGCAATTATTTTGACGAAACAGTAAAATGTATAGTTTTAGAAAACAGCTATTTAGAAAATTATAGATTGAGTACAAATAACAATATTCGGGGTTATTAGACAGACTGCCGTTGTGGGTAATTTTGCAGATATACCAATTATTGGTATATTTGTAAAAAATATTAAAATCATGGGAAAAAACACATCAATATTATTGGGAAATCATTTTGAGAATTTCATAAACGGAGTAATTTCTTCAGGAAGATACAATTCAGTAAGTGAGGTCATTAGAACAGCACTTAGACTTTTAGAAATAGAAGAACAGAAAACAATTGAGTTGAGAAAAGCACTTGAACTTGGAGAAAACAGCAAGATTATTGAAGACTTTAATCCAAAAGACCATTTACAAGAACTTCACAGAAAACATGTATGAAAACTCAATCATACAGAATAAGTGAGAAAGCTGTTGAGGACCTTGAATATATTTGGACTTATACACTTCACAAATGGTCTAT
>JAIOTR010000560.1 GCA_021106665.1 Bacteroidales bacterium | reverse complement strand
AATGGTGAGGCTATGAGGATAATTTTTGTTGAGGTAGATAATTATAAAAACGCATGTAAATAGTTTCAGCAATTTCATTAAATTTTCCTAATTGTTTTGTTGTTCACAGGCGAACACCAACTGTTCGTACTGCTGCAATTCTTGTAGAATATAACGGATATATTTATGCAATTCCCCTCAATATAAATTACTTAACGTTACTGGCATAAATTTAGTGATTAAAACCTTTTGCTTTAATTGTAAAATTTAAAATATTAAAAAATGAAACAAATTATTCTGTCCCTTCTAATGACGGCATTTTTATTCTCACTAAATGCCCAGGAAGAATCCAGATTATTAAGATTCCCAACCATCCATGGCGACCAGGTTGTGTTTACTTATGCCGGTGATCTTTATACTGTGAATAAAGATGGTGGTATTGCAAGAAAACTAACCAGCGATGATGGATTTGAAATGTTTGCCAGGTTTTCACCTGATGGAAAACATATTGCTTTTACAGGCCAGTATGATGGAAATACCGAGGTTTACCTTATACCTTCCAACGGTGGAATTCCAGAAAGATTAACCTATACCGCTACACTTGGAAGGGATGATATATCGGATAGGATGGGTCCAAACAATATTGTGATGACATGGAAAAGCAATGAACAAATTGTTTTCAGGTCAAGAAAAAAATCATTTAACTCTTTTAAAGGACAGCTTTTTTTGGCTCATGTGGATGGCGGCCTGGCAGCAGAATTACCTTTGCCGAGCGGTGGATTTTGCAGTTATTCGCCGGATAGGGAAAAATTTGCATATAACCGGGTATTTCGTGAATTCCGTACCTGGAAATACTACAGGGGTGGAATGGTAGATGATATTTGGATTTATGATTTTAAATCGAAGGAGACGGTTAACATTACCAATAATGAAGCCCAGGACATTCAACCCATGTGGTATGGAGATGAAATCTATTTTTTATCCGACCGCGACAGGATCATGAATTTATTTGTTTATAACACCGAATCAGGAGAAACAAAAAAGGTCACAAATTATACAGAGTATGATATTAAGTTCCCATCACTTGGAAGTAATTCCATCATTTATGAAAATGGTGGTTATTTGTACAACTTTGATATTGAAACGCAGCAAGCTAACAAAATACCGGTAACTATTGCCGGTGACTTTATCAGTAGCAGGAGTGTTCATAAAGATGCATCTAAAAGAATTAACAGTTGGGCTATATCACCTGATGGAAAGCGGCTTACTTTTGGTGCAAGAGGAGATGTTTTTACTGTTCCGGCCGAACATGGTATTACGAAAAACTTAACTGAATCTTCAGGAGTGCATGACAGGAATGTTGAATGGTCGCCCGATGGAAAATATATCTCGTATATCTCTGACAGAACAGGAGAGGATGAGATTTATATTCAAAATCAGGATGGCAGCGAACCGGCCATTAAGATAACGGAAAACAGCAGCAATTATAAATACAATCCCATATGGTCGCCCGATAGTAAAAAACTTTTGTGGTCCGACAGAATGCAGCGTTTGCAATTTATTGATATCGAATCAAAGGAAATAACAATTGTTGATGAAACCCCGGATGGTGAAATTCGACCCTATAATTGGTCACCTGACAGTAAATGGATAACCTATCCGCTACCCACCCGTGATGGAATGACAAGGATCTGGGTTTATAATCTTGAATCTCGAGATAAGGAACCGGTAACAGATGGTTGGTATGGTTCCGGTAATCCAACATTCAGTACAGAAGGTAATTACCTTTTCTTTACATCATCACGTGATTTTAATCCTATTTATAGCTGGACCGAATGGAATCATGCGTATCGTGATATGGTCAAGGTTTATTTTGTAACGCTCAGAAAGGATGTTGAAAACCCATTTAAACCTGAAAATGATGTTGTAGCAGTTAAAGAGGAAACGGAAGAGAATAAAGATGACAAGAAAGACAAAGATGATAAAAAAGAAAAGGAAGACAACGGAGATAAGGAATCAGAAGAATTGAATATCAAAATTGATTTTGATGGAATCGTTGACCGGATCATTGGCCTTGATGTGGAAGCCGGTTATTACTGGAATTTAAATGTCATTGATAACAGTGTATACTATTGCATGGGAAAGAGTTCACAGGAAAAATCAAAGTTAAAATTATATGACTTAAAGAAAAAGAAGGAAATCGAACTGGGAGATTATGGCAGCTATTTGATTTCAGCCGATCATAAAAAAATGGTTGTCAATTCAAATAGAAAATATTCCATCATCGACTTACCAAAGGGAAAAATTTCAGCAAAAGAATTTGTTGACTTATCAAACATGAAAGTATGGGTTGATCTGAAAGAAGAATGGAATCAGATCTTTGATGAATCATGGCGTCAAATGCGGGATTTCTTTTTCGATCCTAATATGCATGGTGTTGACTGGACTGCCATTCATACAAAATATGAACCTCTCGTCCCTTATGTTAACGATAGGAATGACTTAAACTACATTATCGGTGAAATGATCGGTGAATTGAATATAGGCCATGCTTATGTTAATGGCGGTGACAAACCAAAGCCGGAAAGGATTAAAACCGGATTATTGGGTGCTGAATTAAGTAAGGACAAATCAGGGTATTACAAGATTGATAAAATACTAAAAGGTGAAAACTGGACGAAAAATACTCGCTCACCATTTACCGAAGTTGGCGTTAATGTAAATGAGGGAGATTACATTGTTAAGGTGAATGGTAAACCAACGAATGAAATGGTTGATATTTACACCTCTCTTGTTGGCGCTGCAGGAAAACAAGTAGAGCTTTCAATTAATGATTCACCGGATGAAGATGGTGCCAGTAAGGTCATTATTATACCCATCGCTGATGAAGCTAACTTGTATTATTACAATTGGGTACAACGAAATATTGAAATAGTTGATGAAGCTACCGAAGGTCAGGTTGGTTATGTCCATATCCCGGATATGAGCGCCCAGGGGTTGAACGAATTTGTAAAATACTATTATCCCCAATTGAAAAAGCGGGCATTGATTATTGATGATAGGGGTAATGGAGGCGGAAATGTTTCTCCTATGATCATTGAAAGATTAAGACGTGAACTAACCCTAATGAGGACAGGCCGGAATCAGTCACCAAGAACAGGCCCGGCAGGTATGCTGTATGGCCCGAAAGTGATGCTCATCGACAATTATTCCGCTTCTGATGGTGACTTGTTCCCTTACCAGTTTAAAACACTTAAAATGGGTAAATTAATTGGTGTACGGACATGGGGTGGTGTAACAGGAATCAGGGGATCATTGCCTTTTATTGATGGCGCTAGTTTAAGAAAACCAGAATTCTCAACTTATGATCGTGAGGGAAAAGAATTTGTTATAGAAGGAGTAGGTGTAATCCCGGATATTGAAATTGATAATGATCCTGCTAAAGAATATGCCGGAGAAGATGAACAAT
Source organism: Bacteroidales bacterium (assembly GCA_021106665.1). Taxonomy (GTDB): domain Bacteria; phylum Bacteroidota; class Bacteroidia; order Bacteroidales; family JAADJA01; genus JAADJA01. Next base: position 201 of record JAIOTR010000560.1, on the reverse strand, counting down.
TGAATAAAGCCATTGAGGTCATTCTTGAAGATCTGGAAAATTGGCCGGAAGGCTGGCCAGATGTGCCGGATTATCCTGATAAAAGCAAATAATTTATAGAGCCACCAATTTGGTGGCTTTTTTTTATATTTTTGCCAAAATCCTTTTTTTAAAAATAATACTATGAAACTGAATAACATTATTCTTATCCCAACCGACTTT
>JAIOTR010000500.1 GCA_021106665.1 Bacteroidales bacterium | reverse complement strand
TTTAATCGAATCATAATCATTGTCTTTTATATACCAGCCATACATATCAATTGGACTGTTATTCGGATTAAACACTTCAAACCACTCACCATTTTCATCCAGAACAGATGATGGATTCTGCATTATTTCCGTAACCATCAAATCACCTGTAGTTTCTTCAGTTACTGTAATATAATCAACAGCAATGGTTTCATCCGTTCCACCGGAATTAGAAACACTTAAACTCACATCAAATATTCCAGCTGGATTATATGTAATAGTTGGATTTTGATCAGAAGAAGATGGAGGAGTTCCTCCTTCAAAAGTCCAAAACCAGGAAGTGGGATTATTTGTAGAAATATCAGTAAAATTGATACTTTCCCCAACAAGAATTTCTGTTTGATTTGCTGTAAAGGCAGCGGTAGGTGGAAAATCACATTCGGAAAACCCGGGTGTTGCATAAATTGGATTACCATCACCGTTATTCGTAACGAAATTGAGAGAAGCAATCCAATTACTTCCAAGCGAATTATCAGAGTTAGGATCGCACAAAACCAAAGAAGGCCCACTACCATCAGGTTCGGTTGGCCAGGGAGATGAATCATCGTATTGAACAACATCAATCGTCAGTCCCGAACTGTTTTTAAGTTCTATCAACTCACCGTCATTACTCAATCCACCGCTTGCCCATTGCAAGGCAGTTACTCCAAAAGTGTTTAACATTGCCTGAGAATTAACTGCTACGGTAACAAATTCTCCGGGATTAAGAATAGTTGAAGGAAAAGTATATTCAATCCCTGATGAAAAATAATACCCTCCAAGATTTTCAAGTTCAAAACCATTGTTGTACAATTCTATAAATTCCAGTGAGTCAGTCCCGGCTTCAGGGGGATTATACATGATCTCTGTAATTACCATATTGGATAAGGTTGTATCAATAGTAGCACTTACTTTCAAATCGCAAATTACCGGTAAGTGATCCGACATATAATACAATGCATAGGTTACCGAATCAGGAATATTTGGATTTAAGGGAAAGTCAATTAAAGCATCATTGTAATGATTTCCATCGTTACCAAATGCTTCACAGGTACCTGCCATATATTCCACTTTATTCGTTCCGTTCAACACATCATCAGAAAACAAAATAAAATCAAAGCGATCATCCATTCCACCTGTTGAACCACCTCCAAAGCTGGCAGTCCGGGTACTTTGTGTATGATAAAAACGATATGAATAATTAGTGTGCCATTCAGCGGCAGGTAACGGATCATTTAAAGGATAATTACCATCATTGATGAGTGCCTGATAAGCCGGTTCAGCATTGGTATAAAAATTCATGTCCCCGCCAAAAAAAATATTTTCTGCATTAGTAATATTATCCAAGCGAGCCAGAAATGAATTTACTTCTGAAAGTCTTTGAAGAGAATCATCAGGAAAGGCTTTTAAGTGGGCAGAGTAAAAATAAAAAAAAATCGTATCCCCTCCGGAGGCTAAGTCATCGGACTTATAATACAATACATACTCGTTAATGTGTCTTAGTACCGTTGGAATATACCATTGTGAATAAAGAGCAAGTTTATCACTGTTATAAAACAACATATTATCGGTATCAGGGCCATTCGTATAAGAAGCTTTTTGATAATGAGTTGTGCCATAAACATTCAGAGCATCGTTTAAAAGTGTAACAGCGCCTGCATCGCTGGTTAATTCATTTATCAAAATAATATCTGCCTGGACATACATATTAACGGTACGGAAATTATCTTCCCGGTTGGGATCTCCCCCGTCAGGATAGTTAAGTGTGTTGTAATACATCACTTTCAGGTAGTCAACTTGCGAATAAAGCTGAATTGAGGTATTACAAAAAAATAGTACAAATATTAAAGAAATTGAAATATTCAGTTTTTTCATCAAGAATGGTATTAATGGTTACAAAAGTAATTAATTAAGAGGATTCAACTTTGATGTAAAAATGGTATTATTTTGCCGTTGCATGTCCTTTGTAGTGGCATTTTTTGATCGCCATGTAATAGAATAAATAATAAAAATAATGATTAATTATCTACAAGGGAGATAATGTCCGATTTAGGAAAATGAAATACTTAACCAGTATTTTATTGGGCAACTGTTTACTATTCAGAACCTATACTGGCATTTTTTAAGGTGAGATAATATATTTCCCCCATTTGCGTCCACATGGCAGTTACGATATTTTTACTAGTAATTGTTACATCATCAGCTTTTGCCCATTTAAGTTCTGTTTTTCCGCCCGTATATTTAAATTGAAGTTCACAAATCACCTCACCGGTTTTCATAACCTGATTTTTAGCTTGGGAGCTTAACCATGTTAATATAATAATATCAGGCCCATAGCTCAAATTATTCATCCATTCATAAGATGGAAATTCTTCATGATAATTAACTATATCTACCGGAGTTAATACTTCGGGATCATACTGAAAAAACCATTGAAAAGTGGAAACTTCATCGTCAATTACATCACATTTTATCTGAAAGTTTACAATACTTTCAGAATTGACCGGATCTGATGCTTCAACACTTAGGGTTGCTGTTTGACCCATTACCATTCCCGAACCCACAAATAACATTACTAAACTTAAAATCAGATTTTTCATTTGATAAATTTTTAATTTGTTTTTCCTTTTATAACCGAATTTATTTAACAGGTTTTAAAATTATACCTTTATTTTTTCTTCCATCTATCTTCACCACGGCCGGATTTGCAAAACGAATATGCCTGATAAACTCATCTTCAAATTCGGCATCAAAGTTATTCAAAAAATCCAAATCATAAAAGCCATCATTTATATATGGATTGATCGTAAAATATCCAACCCGGAATGATGTCAGGTTTTGGAAAAAATGAGTCCCCTGGCTGGGGTCAATTCTGTAATTCTCCAATCCAGACTCAACAATAACCCTTGCTGCCGAAATCTGCGGCCATTTTACCGGAATACCCAACCACGGATCAGTTGACCCCCAGCGGCCCGGACCAATCAAAATATAATTTTTATTCTCCTTTAGAAAAACTGAATTTAATTTTCCAACATCCTCTGCTATCAAAGCATTTTTTGATGAATCAAATGAATCAGGTTTAACATATACCAAATCAGTCAGATTATCTATAATCCCATTTCCAAGAGCAGAATTTGAGGTAATAATACTGTTTTTATTCTTAACGTCATCCAGGTTAACAACCATCGTCTCCTTGTTATCTACAATAGGCCTGATCTGTAACAGATTTAAAACCCCCGGTTCATCTTTATGCCTGCTCAGATTTACTGCAAATTCAATTTCAACAGGCTTATTCATTTCCTTCTGTCCTATTTTTAGGGCATTATCCAGAATTTCAGCAAGGGGAAACACTTTATGTTGTAGTATATTAGCAAAAGTGATAACCTTTTTACCTTCATACTGCACACCATCCCTAAGTACGCTATTATTAAAATCAAACGTTGATGCAATTTGTCCGATCGATCCATCTTTTTCAGCTTCTTTGATTTTTAATTGTAACAAATTAGCACCATCATCAACCGATGGTTTAAAGCTTGAAGATGCCAGATCAAGTGCATAAAAAATACGCTGTGTTTCTCCCAAAGCCATTTCAGGAGAGGTTAACTGCAGAATTTTGTTGGGATATTTTGGGGAGAAGCGTAACGTCAATCCTCCGTCAACAATATATTTACCAAGACCCAATGCAACATTTGCAATACCATCTTCCGGTTTCTCAGGTTCGATGGGATAAAAATTAATAGATCGGGCAACTCCGGAAAATGATGGATAAAATTTGTTATTATACCGCTCACCGCAAACTTCCTGTAACACTATGGCCATTTTTTCTTCGTCAATTATATTTAAGGTTGCTGACATATAAGCTTTGCTATCCTTATAAAAAGCAGAAGCATAAACACCCTTAATTGCGTCAGAAAGCATTTCAATCATTCTACGTTCATCGTTCCTTGCAAAAGGAATCATATATGTTGAGTAAATTCCGGCAAAAGGCTGATAATGCGAATCTTCCAAAAGACTAGATGAACGAACAGCCACCGGATTATTGATAACAGATATAAAGGCATACAAATCTTCATGTATTCTGAAAGGCAACCTTGCTTCAACAAACTTTTCAAGAATTTCCTGATCAGAATAATCGGTGGATAAAGCAATCTTATACAGATCGTTTTCCTCCATAAATTCATCAAAAACGTCAGTGCATAAAACCACAGTTCGGGGGATGGTTACAATTACATTCTTATATTTATCAAAAATTTTGTTGCGCATAATGAGGGCGTCAAGAAAGGCCAAACCCCTTGCTTTTCCACCAATTGATCCATCACCAATCCGTGTAAAAGTAAAATATTCGTCAAAGCTATCTCTGTAAAACTCAGCTATTATCCCACGTGCCTTGTTGAGCCTGAAACTGGCAATGGCATCAAACATAAATTTCCTGACTTCATCCAGGTCTTTAAAATCTTCCACTCTTAAGTCCCTTATCAAGTCAGCGAGAGGAAAGAGCGCTCTTGCACGAAACCACTTTGAAAAATGATTTCGGGTAATGTGGTATTCAAGCGATTTGTCGGGAATCTGAAATAATATTTCCTGGAATGATTTTAAATTGGAAGCACGCATCACTTCCCTCCCTGTTCCAGGATCTTCAAAAACAAAATCGCCAAAAGCAAAATATTCAAAAATAAAATTTCTTAACTCCAGCGAAAGTGTTTTCGAATGTTTATTTATAAATCCGACTTTTATTTCCTTGGCGAGTTTTTCACTTTCTGAATCTGAAGACTGAAGTAGCAAAGGTATATACTTATCATTCTGCTTTATTTTTGTACAAAATTTTATTCCCGCATTAATATCAATTTTTCCGTTACGCTTATAACTCAAATCGGTGATGACACCAAGCATGTTATTTTTATATTTTTCATAAATCCCGATTGCTTCTTCATAAGTGGTTGCCAAAAGAATTTTCGGACGCCCTCTCATCCGAAGCATCTTCTGGTGTTCATTCAATCCCTCTGTCATAAACTTCAGGGATTGTTTGAAAATAATTTTGTAGATATTGGGCAGGTAACTCGAGTAAAACCGGATTGAATCTTCAACAAGCAGGATTGTTTGAACGCCAACTTCCTTAACATCATTTTCAACATTCATCTTATCTTCAATCAGTTTGATGATCGCAAGCAGAATATCAGCATTACCAAGCCAGCTAAAGATATAGTCAATGGCTCCCATATCATCCTGGCTAATTTTTAAGGACACATTTCTTGAAAAGGGGGTTAAAACTACAATAGGAATTCTCTGGTATTCTTTTTTTATTTTTTTAGCAATCCCAAATGTATCGGTTTCATCGGCACTCAGCATTGTAATAATCAGGTCAATATGTTCTTCTTTCAGCTTTTCAAATGCTTCTTTCTCAGAACCAGCTAAAATAAATCGTGGCGGATACCTCAAATTAAGCGATACATATTCATTAAATATTTGTTCGTCAATCCTTCCGTCATCTTCAAGTATAAAAGCATCATATGCACTTGATATAAGCAACACATGATATATCCGTTTCCGCATCAAAGTGTTAAACGAAGTATCGCTAAAATAATATTTAGGCGCTCTTAGTGGATTTGGATTATACATCTTTAATATTCTGCATAAAAACTAATTACTACAAAAATAAGAATAATAAGCAGCTTGGAAAGAAAACAAATAATTTACTAATTACTTTGACTAAGCCGTATTATTTACTAAATTTGGGAAAGCAAAAAAAGGAGGCCATTATGAATAAATCAAAATTATATTCGCAACAGCAATTTCACAATGTATTTAATAAATATTTCAATGAGATGCTGCACGACAGACAGACAAAGATCACTGAAACCGGCCCGTATATTTCGATTTCACGTGATTTTGGTTGTATGGCAAATGTCATTGCTCAGAAGCTTGCGAAAGAATTAACAAAACGAAATAAAGCCCAGGGAATTAAGAAAGAATGGAAGTGGATCAATAAGGTAATATTGGAAAAATCGGCCAAAGCTTTGGAATTAAGCCCCTCGAAAATTGAATATGTTTTTCAATCGCGAAAAAAAACAATGATGGATGAAATTGTTAGCGCTATGTCGACACGGTATTATAAGAGCGATAAAAAAATACGAAAAACGATTATTGAAGTCATCCGGTCCATCGCCAAAACAGGGCATGTAATCATTGTAGGCCGTGGAGGAATAGCATTTAAGAAAGACAATCCAAAATCGCTACATATTAAACTCACAGCCCCAGTTGAATGGAGGGTGGATCATATCAGTAAAAACTATAAAAAAAGTAAAAAAGAGGCATTAAAATATATATTGGAAGTTGACAAGGAAAGAAAATTCCTGATTGATAGTTTTTTAGGGGTGGATACGGATTGTTCTGTTTTTGATATAATATTCAACCGGCAATCCATGAAAGATGATGAAATTATTTCCA
>JAIOTR010000105.1 GCA_021106665.1 Bacteroidales bacterium | reverse complement strand
TTCGAATTTTGTTCCGGCAATATATAAATGGTTGTCGTCAATGGTCATATAGGTGGGTTTCACCTGCCATTCGAAAGCATTGAATGTAGCATCTGCGATTTCTGAAGTCCATAAAAGTGTTCCATCCGCCCCATTGTATTTTTGTACAGCAATTGACCAATAAGTGCTATTGGTATTGATAAAATGTTTCATAAAAGTAATGTAAGCGTTCCCATTGTTGTCGAGGCAAAGTGTGTTCGGCTCAAAAGATATTGTGTCTTCGCAGCCATAAGTTTGTAACCAAATTATTTCACCGTTTGCATTATATTTCACCATGAAAATATTTTCATAAGGAAGGTTGTTGTTAAAAATACTTCCTGCTACAATAATATTATCAGATTGATCTGCTTTCACAACTGTAGCTGATGATGAATTCGCTTCGGGAAAAAGCCCTTTGGAAATCCAAGCAGTATCTATCTGTGCAGAAACTTTAGGATTATAGAATCCCAGAATAATCAGGTAAATAAATAAGTATTTTGAATATGTAACTTTTAAATTCATCATAATCTCTGTATTTTTCGAAATATGATTTTTTGTGATAAATGTAGAAAGGTTATTTTAAAGAAACAGAGGTAAATTATTATTCGCCGGGAATGGATTATTATTTGCAATAGAGTCAAAATGCAAGTGCTCAGAACTGCTTAGCACTTAAGAAGTGCTTAACAGTTAGCATTAGGAGCCGGGCTACATCCTTTCAAAAAGTTTAAACAATTCGTCCTTTTTTCGCGAAGCAACCGGTACTATGGATTCGTTATCCATTACCAGGTGGCCGCCTTCAGTTTTGTCGTAACGCAGGATATGGTCCTGATTGACCAGGTGTGACTGGTGTGTCCTGAAAAAACCTGATGAATCAAGCAGTTCGGCATATTCTTTTAAGGTTTTTGAAACCAATAGTTTTTCATCATTGTCCAAATAAAAAGTAGTATAGTTTACATCGGCTTCACAGCGGATGATATTTTTTATCCGAACAATGTGTATGCTTTCAGAAGTTTTAAGAACTATTTTTTTGATCTTTTCAAGATTTGAGAGAAATGTATTGATCTTTAATTCATTCTCTTCTTTGTTAATTGATTCATTGGCCTTTTCTACGGCCTGCAACAAATCACCGGCTGTGATGGGTTTCAGGATATAATCAAGAGCGGTGAATTTAAACGCTTTAATGGCATATTCCTCATGCGCTGTAATAAAAACAACTTTAAAATTAATGCGGGAGAACATTTTTATCAGGTCAAAACCGGTTCCATCAGGAAGGTTTATATCTAACAATACCAGGTCGGGATGTTTTTTATTGATAAGGTCATAAGCCGAATTTATATCATCTGCCTCGCCAACAACATTCAAATTGGTATTGCTTAAAGCAAGAATATTAATGATGGTTTCACGTGCTTTTTGTTCATCATCTATTACAACAACTGAAATCATTAATTGAAATTTTGGAGTGGTAAAATTAGTAATTATTAATTAACCTGTATAAGGAACCGTGATCACTATCTTGGTGCCACACGGAATCCCCGTTTCATTTTTCAAATCGGTTATGTCCAGCATAAATCTTTGCTTGTATCTTTTACTCAGTATATCCAACCGCTCTTTGGTTATATCAATCGCCAATGACTGGTGTTGTTTTTTCTTTTCCAGTTCTTTGGCTTTTTCCCTACCCACACCATTATCCTCAATTGTGCAAAGAATGTGATTGTTGCTTTTAACATAGTATAATTTTATGAATCCTGCTTCAGGCTTGTGTCTTAATCCGTGCTCAATTGCATTTTCAATGAATGGTTGTGTAAACATAGGAGGAATCCTAAGGTTATCTTCGTCAATGTTTTTGTCGACTTCTATACTATAAGTGAATTTATTTTCGAACCGGATAGATTGAAGGGCAAGATACACTTGCAATGTATTAATTTCTTTTTCAAAAAGTATAAATTCAACCCTCGAATTTTCTAGCGTCATTCTAACCAGGTCTGCGAATTTGGCAAGAAAATCACCGGCCTTTACCGGATCTTTTTTATAGATATAGCTTTGAATAGCAATAAGCGAATTAAAAATAAAATGAGGATTCATTTGTGAGCGGAGCAGCCGCTGTTCCAGTTCGACCGATTTGTGTTTTGCTTTAAGCTCTCTATTTCTAAAAAGGATGTATCCGATGATAAATATCAATGCTACAACAATTAGTACACTAATAAATAAGCGATTCCGTTGACTCATCCTCAATAATTGTACTTCATTTTTTTCTGTCAGCAAGGCCAGTTGGTCTTCTTTTTTTTCGGTTTCATATTTCATTTCCAGATCTTTTACCGATTTGTATTTTTCGGAACTAAAAATACTGTCTTTGAATATGGCATATGATTTATAGTATTCAAGGGCTTTTGGATAGTTGTCCAAGCATTCCCATACTAAAGAAAGATACAGGTAAGCATTTTTAATATTCTGCGGATCGCCTGTTTCTAGACTGATTTTGAGACTTTTATTTGCATATTCGAGACTTTTTGGATAATCATTCTTTTGAAGATAGATGTTGGATAAATTGCCTAAAATCTCAGCAGTTGTTAATTTATCATTTTCTTTTTTAGCAATATTGTACGATTTGTTATAGTTTTCTATTGCCTTTTCATAGTTTCCTTCTTTTTCATATGTATTACCAATGTATTTATAACAATCATCAATTATATGTTCAAATCCCATCTCTTCATTAATTGCAAAAGATTGCCGGTAATAATCCCGCGCAATATCGTACTCTTCTTCACCTGAATAGATATTTCCTATGTTCATGAGGCATTCGGATATTCTCTTCTTATCGTTGGTTCCATACGATAATTGTAAAGCCCTACTGAAGTATTCAAGTGCAGTTTTGAAATCGTTTTGGTCCTCGTGCAAATTTCCGATGTTCATATAACTGATTGCCATTCTTCTGGTTTCGCCTTTTTGTTCAAAAACTTTCAGCGCTTTTAAAAAGTAATCCAAAGCTTTGGTATAATTTGTTAATCTTCGGTAGACATTTCCTGCGTTTGCATAACAGGCAGCTATCCAAGACGTGTCCTGTAACTCGATAGCTGTCGCCAATGCTTTTTCGTAATACTCAAGCGCTAATGCATATTCTCCCTGGTTTTTATATACTATACCCAAAGCGCTATAAACCTCTGAAATTAATTCTTTGTCATTTATCTCCGTGGCTATTTCAAGAGCCTTGTGATAGTTTTCAAGTGATTGATTATAATTTCCCTGGAAAAAGTTTTCGATCCCTATTTCTAAAATTGCCCTGAAACGAAAATTTTTATATGTAGTGATTAATTTAGTATTATGCTTGTTTGAGAAATCAATTTTATAGTAAGCACGATCAATTAATTCCAGGGCCTGATTGTAATAATAAAGTAATGAATCGGATGGGCCGTCAATATAAAGATTTCCAAGCTTAAACAAGACTTTTATTTTGGTAGTATCGTGATTTGCTTTGCCTAATTCCAACAACAGGCTATCATGCCTGGATTGAGCGGTAGCAGAATATATACAAACAAAAGTAATGAAACAAAAGATGAAAATTATCGGAATTTGATATTTTATAGAGGAGTTCATTTGTTTATTCTCCAAACAAAAATAGTGAATCTGATAAACTTTCTTAAAAAAACTGAAATCGTTAAAGATAAATTAAACCAAAGTTTATGATTTTTTGGTAATAATCCATATTATAGTTTGATAAATCTATCATACAGCACCGTCTCACCAATTTGAATATTGATGAAATACATTCCATTACTTAGCTTGCTGATATCAAGATCTTCTTTTAATTCATCTCCTCCGCTCAAAACATCCTTCTTCATGACAATTTTTCCGTTTAGGTTCACGACTGAAAAGTTCACAACACCTTCGGTTATATTCTCCAAATCAACCGTGATCTTATTACTTGAAGGATTTGGATAGATTTTACAAATCAAATTACCAGAAGAATTCATACTTATTTCTTCGTACATCAATCCAAAATTTTCAAAATATTCTGATAGATTGATAAGTTGGACATGAATCGTAACAACTGCAGTTGATGTAAGTTGCTGAGATGAATTATCTTTAACTTCGATCAATAATGGATAACTAAAATTCTCGATAAAATTTAGTCTGTAAGGATTAACCATTAATATTTCACCGGTGAATTCATCTAACTCCCAAACTTCTTTTCCATTTCCAGCCACAATGGAAAATGAAACTGACTGTCCTGCATCAGGATCATAAGCATCTACCAACCCTATCGAATGGATATTGTTATTGATGTCGCCAAATATAAAAAATGCATCAAGATTTATCGACATATCTTGTGGCTCAATAACAGGAGGCTCATTTAAATCGGTCAGATTTATTGTAATGGTTGCCTGGTCAGTCAGATTTCCCTGGCCGTTATCCTCAACCTGAACCATTAAGTTGAAGATTGGATTGATTTCAAAGTTTAATGCTGCACTATTTTGAACCGTGAGTTCACCGCTTGACGCATCTAGCTGAAACGCATTATCCGTATTTCCTGATAAAATAGTGAAAGTCAATGTCTGCCCATTGTCAGGATCTGATGCAATAACGGTTCCGGCAATTGTTCC
>JAIOTR010000055.1 GCA_021106665.1 Bacteroidales bacterium | reverse complement strand
GTTATGTAGGTGTTAATGATGATGTAGTATTGGGCTATACCAATTTAACGGTAGGTAACTGGTATTATATATCAGTAGACAATTATTATTCAGGTTATCGTGGAACTTTCACCTTATGTATAGATGACGATGTAGACTATGATTATTACGAAGGTGCATTCCTCTTAACTGATATTTCAAATTGGTGTTCAGTTTCAGCTACATTTACAACCGTAGGAGCAACGCCTGACAAGAATGCAGCCAGTTGCTGGAATACTTCACCAAACTATAACCGTTGGTTTAAATTCCAGGCATCTGCGACAGGAAACATTACAATAACTGTTTTACGAGGAGGAGGATATGGTTCAATTCGTGGTGTGAATATGGCCTTGTGGGAATCAGATGGAGTGACTGAAATTGCTTGTAACAGATACGTTGGTGTAAATGATGATGTAACGATTCAACAAACAGGTTTAGTTGAAGATAATTGGTATTATATTTCAGTAGATAACTATTATTCAGGATACAGGGGTTCATTCACCTTATGTTTGGATGATGGCCGTATGAGGTGGAATGGTAATGTGGACGATGATTGGGATGATCCCGGAAACTGGAGTTTTGCTTATGTTCCAACATCCTCTGATAATTTATTGATTCCATCGGGATTGACAAATTATCCGGAAACAAATACTGGTACTGATGCTGAAGCTAATAGTATATTAATGGAGCCTGCAACAAGAATGACCATTCCTGTTGGAAAAGCTTTAACTGTAACTAATAAATTTGAATTGGAGGCTGATGCTTCAGGTATGACATCGTTGGTTGATCAAGGAACTTTGAATCACGATCCTGCAAAAACATCATATGAATGTTATTTAACGGAAGATCAATGGCATCTTGTTTCTGCACCTGTGTCAAATGCACAAAGTTCAGTCTATCTCGGTGTTTATTTAAAATATTTTACAGAACCTGATAGCAGCTGGACTTATATCACAGCGCTTAATCATAACTTAAATGTTGGTCAGGGATTTGCAGCATGGGCGGCAAGCTGGATAACCGGTGCAACAACGGTAACCTACAACGGTAATTTTAATACTGGAAACCAGTCTCCATCTGGCTTATCATACAATGTAGGTTTAGGATTTGGTGATGGCTGGAATTTGGTGGGTAATCCATTCCCTTCAGCTGTGGAGTGGAATAACAACTGGCCAACAAACGATATAGATGCTACGATATATGTATATGATGGAACTTCAGGACAGTATTTAACCTGGAATCGTACATTGATTGATGGTACTATGCCGAATGGAGATATTCCTCCGACACAAGGATTTTGGGTTAAAGCCAATGGATCTTCACCATCTATGACTATTCCGCAAAGTGAACGTAAACATTCATCGCAGGGATTTTATAAATCCGGATCTGATAATGTGATCAGGTTAAAAGTATCAGGTAATGGATACAGTGACAGATTACTTATTTATTTCCATAATGCAGCAACTGAGGGATTTGATAGTGAGTATGATGCATATAAACTGAGGGGAATTATGGACGCACCTCAAATTTATACTGTTGCAGCTGGAACAGACTTGACATTAAATACATTACCGGCGGAATATGAAATGAACATCCCAATGGGATTTGAGGTCGGAGTAGAAGGTGTTTATACACTTAAAGCTGAAAACCTGAACATCATGACAAATGAGATTAAGGTATTTCTGGAAGACCTTCAGGAGAACAAAATTGTTGAGCTTAACATAACTCCTTTATATGATTTCTATGCATTACCTGAGGATGATCCTGATAGGTTTAATATTCATATTTTAATGAAAAAACCTAATCCGAATACATGGAAATCCTCCGGTACTGAAAATCTACACATTTATTCAGCAAATAGCGATGTATTTGTAGAAATGCCTGATGTAATAAACAGCCATATCTACGTATATGACCTGATGGGACAATTGATTGCAGAACGAAAGGGAGAAAGCAATACCCTGAATAAAATAAGTTTGAATACTAATTCAGGAATATATATTATCAAAGTCATCGATGACGAGAAAATATATTCTGAAAAAGTATATATAAAATAATCTAGTAAAAATTTTCATAATGGATTGAGGTCCCGGTTGACAACTGTTAACCGGGACTTTTTGTCTTACCCCAAAACTTAAATACAGTAAACATTCTTTTTTGTACCTTTGAATTATGAATTTTTATTGAGCGTTTTGGAATATAAATTTTTAGAAAGAGGAATTTTAATCTTAACCCTGGCACTGATTATTTTTGCAGTTAATGGGCAAGTGGTTATTAATGAATTGTCTTCCCGTAATTCAGCTTGCATAAGTGATTTTGATAAAGATCATCCTGACTGGATTGAGTTGCTTAATACAGGTAATGTACCGGTTAACATACTTGACTGGTCACTTTCGGATGATGTAAATCAACTTGATAAGTGGAAATTTCCGAATATATCATTGATGCCAGATTCTCATTTAATCGTCTTTAGCAGTGGGAAGGATCGAAAAGTAATTGTGGAACATTGGGAAACAATAATTCATGCTGAAAACATGTGGAAATACTTTACTCCTTTTTTTGAACCCGATCCGGCATGGAAAGATCTTGGATTTGATGATTCAAGCTGGCAGGAAGGCCCTGGTGGATTTGGACGCGGTGATGGAGATGATAATACAGTTTTACCCGATTCAGTTGCAACAGTATATATCAGGAAGTCATTTAATATCATTGATACTTCGTTAATAACTACTGTTTTACTTCAAATGGATTATGATGATGCATTTATAGCCTTCCTGAATGGTGTGGAAATTGCCCGGTCAAACATCGGATGGCCAGGGAATTTTCAACCCTGGAACGATTTTTCACGTGATGTTCATCCCGCCCGAATGTTTCAGGGACTTCCCCCGGAAGATTTTTCAATTGATATTAATTTCTTCAAATCCATCATAAACCAAGGGGAAAATGTATTGGCTATTCAGGCTTTAAATGCATGGAATAATCATGGAAATTCCTCACTCATCCCTTTCTTATCGGTTGGAATTAGAAATGATTCATTTTCATACCAACAGTTGCCTGATTGGTTTGGGAAAAATCCGGTACGTTTTCATACCAATTTTAAATTGGCCGGTACAGGAGAAAGTTTATATCTATGTGATCCCGCCCAAAATATTGCTGATCAAGTTAATTTCCCTTATATGCAGGGCGACAATTCATATGGGAGAGAAATTGATGGCTCGGGCATTTGGGAATTTTTTAAGGATCCAACACCGGACAAATCCAATGATTTATCATTTCCGTATTCAGGTTATACAAAAGAACCTGAATTTAGTGTAGAGCCTGGTTTTTATAATGGGGAAATCCAGGTTAGCATTATTAATCAGGAACCGGGTGATACAATCAGATATTCAATAGATGGAAGTTGGATAAGTGATACCTCTGAAATGTTTCCTGATTATATTTCTATTGATTCCGCTACAATATTACGCGCTCAAGTTCGCAAAAGTGGATATATACCTGGCAAAGTATCTTCCAATTCATATCTTATCAATTTTGACACTGAATTGCCCGTTGTTTCCATTAGCTTAAATCCGCATGATCTATGGGATTGGGAAGAGGGGATTTATGTTATGGGCCCCAATGCTTCAACATCCTATCCGTATAAGGGAGCAAATTTTTGGATGGACTGGAAAAAACCCTCTCATATTGAGTTCTTTGATAAAAACCAGGAACTTGGATTTGAGCTGGATGCTGATATTAAAATCCATGGTGGGTTTTCAAGGGCAAATCCGATGAAGAGCTTACGTATCATTACAGATGGAAAATATGATCAATCTGAGATGAATTATCAGGTATTTGAAGATAAAGATATTAATAAATTCAATAGGTTGATTTTGCGAAACTCTGGCCAGGATTATAATGTAACTCATTTCAGGGATGCTTTGATGCATAAAATTGTACAACAAAAGACTGATATTCATATCCAGGATTATGAACCGGCAGTTGTTATTTTAAATGGTGAATACTGGGGCATTCATAATATCAGGGAAAAAATTGATCGGTTTTATGTTAATGAAAATTTTGGCATTCATGAAGATAGTACTGAGGTGCTTAGAGAAAATCATATTATAATCGAAGGTGATTTTTACCACTATGTGCAAATGATTGATTATATTAAAAACGTTCCTGTAGTTGATTCATTGGTTTATGATTCAATTTCCAGATTGCTTAATATTAGCAATTACACTGATTATTTCATTGCAGAAATGTATTATGTAAATTCAGATGGTTGGCCTATGCATAATACAAAATACTGTCGAGCCGTGAACGATACAGCCAGATGGAACTATATTTTAACCGATACTGATTTTGGATTTGGATTGTATTCCTATCCACACAAAAACGAATTATTCAGAGTTCTTTATAGCAACATACAATGGGCTCAAAATCATCGGGCATTCAGGAGGTTAATGGAAAACGAAAATTACAAGCGGTATTTTATCAATCGAAGTGCTGATATGTATAATACAATGCTTTTACCTGAAAATATAATTCAAAAGATTCACTTGATGAAAAACAGTCTCGCCCCTGAAATGGACCGGCATATGACACGATGGGAAAGCACTTATAGCGCCTGGGAAGCTAATGTTGATGACGTATTGGACTTTGTTGAGGTTCGATTGGGATATATCTGGCAACATTATATTGATGAATTTAACCTCGATACTTTGGTTACTGTCCAACTTGATGTTGATTCCCTGATTCATGGAACAATAATAATAAATACTATCATTCCTGATTCTTTACCATGGCAGGGAATTTATTTTGATGGAAATCCTGTTGATATTTCTGCCATTCCTGATTCAGGTTATTTATTTTCACACTGGCAATCCAATATGGTAATTTTTGATGAGGATACCTTAAAACAATTCCTCACGGTAAATGTTGACACAAATGATCTTTTCAAAGCATTTTTTGTGATCGATACTTTAGAACCGGATACCCCATTGATCGTTTTTAACGAAATAAATTACCGATCAGTAGATACTCTGGATACTGATGACTGGATTGAGTTGTGGAATGTTGATACTTTTAGTGTCAACCTATCACAATGGGTATTTAAAGATGGAAATGATAATCATGAATTTATTATTCCATCACAAACAGTTTTGGATACGAATGAGTATCTGGTTCTTTGTCAGGATACAACAAAGTTTTTCACTTTCCATCCTGAGATTGACAATGTAATCGGACCTTTTGAGTTTGGATTGTCCAATGAGGGTGAAAAGTTGAGGTTGTTCAATAACTCTGGAGATATGATGATATCGATGATTTATTCCAACATGCTTCCCTGGCCTGATAGTGCTGATGGAACCGGGAGAACAATTGAATTGATCAATCCGTTTCTGGATTTAAGTGACGGAACAAATTGGTTTGCAGGTTGTGTCGGTGGTTC
>JAIOTR010000269.1 GCA_021106665.1 Bacteroidales bacterium | reverse complement strand
TGGATTGATTTAATATCCTTTCCACCAGCTGAGATAGAAGCCTTATTTATTGCTGATACAACCATCATTTGTGAAAATGATGTTGTCTTTTTTACTGACCTTTCTATAGGTCCTATTACGGAATGGAGTTGGACATTTGAAGGCGGTGATCCTCTAACCTCCACAGAACAAAATCCGGTAGTAGAATACCCTAACGAAGGAATCTGGGATGTATTACTGGAAGTTACCGATGGTGTTGAGACTTCACAATTATTCTATGATAATTACATTACTGTGGGAAGTGTGCCTGGTATCGCACCTACACCAACAGGTATAACATTTTTATGTGCAAGCTGGGGAAATACAACTTACAACACAACCGGTATGAGCGGGGTAACATCCTATGACTGGATACTTGAGCCACAGGAAGCAGGAACTGTTTCAGGTGGAGGAACAAATGTAACTATTCTCTGGGATGAAGAGTTTTTAGGTGAGGCTACTTTACAAGTTGCCGGTATAAATTATTGCGGTATTGGTGTATATTCAAATCCTTTAACAATTACCCGGTATTTACCAGAGGTAACGTTAATTGTTCCATCATTTGTATCAATTTCAACAGCACCATTTGAATTGACAGGTGGTTCTCCAACAGGTGGCGAGTATACAGGAACAGGGGTGAGCAATGGCATGTTCGATCCTGCAGCTGCCGGATTGGGTACTCATATTATTACCTATACTTATACCGATTTAAATTTATGTACCAACTCTGCAGATGATGATATAACAGTTACAGAGTTTACAGGTGTTGAAAGTCAGATTGGTAAAAATGGAATTCAAATTTATCCAAATCCGAATACCGGGATATTTACCATTGAGATAAACAATGAAACAACTGATATTGTGAACATAAGAATATACAATGCAATGAACGAAGTAGTTTTTAATGAAAGCAATATTTTGGTTGATCAAAGTTATTCAAAAGAAATTAGCTTAATTGGATTGTCTAAAGGAATATATTATTTACATATTGATGGAGGTAAAACAAACAAGGTAAGTAAGATATTGATTCAATAACAAAGTATAAAATAATCAATAGTCCCACAAGTCACCTTGCGGGATTTTTTGTATCATCTTAATTATAAAGATTCTAAATAAAAGTATTCTATATAAAAAATGCAACAAATGTTTATGTTAGTCTGTCTAAAGAACAATTCCTAAAAATATAAAAATATTGATCATGAGAAACTTTACTTTATTAACCGTAGTTTTTTCATTCATTTTTGCAAACCTGTCGTTTTCCCAGGAAATGACAATTACCTATCATTTTGACCAGCCAGTAATTATTACTAATGATGATGGTTATTCAGAATTGCTATTTAATGATTGCTATAGTTTTGGAGAAGAAGGAAATCCCTTACTCCCCTATTATGGTGCAGACCTTCTTTTGCAACAAGGAAATGAAATAACAAATATCGAAATTCTCTCCACAACTTATTCAAAGGATATATTCGATATTACAATCAAACCTGCAAGTAAACAATTCCCGATTTCCAAAGGTCCTGATGGGGAATACAAGGTAGTTCCAAACCAGGATATTTATTCCTCGAATGATCCTTATCCATCTGAGGTTATTGAAAATATGAACACTGGATTTCTTGCCGGTCATTCCATTGGCTCCTTTTCTGTTTGTCCTGTGATTTATTTTCCAGCAAATAATAAAGTGAAATTTCTGGAAGAAATAACAATTCTGATTACTACTCAAGAAACTGTAAAAGCAACAAATGCAACAGCATTTTTGAAGCAATCTTTTCTCACAACCGAAAGGATCAACAAAATAGTTGAAAACAAGGAAATGCTTGAAAAGTATGTTTATCCATCAACAAAAGATGAGGAATCTGACATTTTACTTATCACAAAGAACTCTTTGGTTTCGGCATTTGATGACTATGTTTCATTTAAGGAATCAACCGGTTTTATTGTATCAGTAGTAACTACAGAAGAAATTTATTCGCAATATTCAGGACAGGACGATCAGGATAAAATCAGGAACTGTATCATTGATTATTATGATAGTTACAACCTTGAATACGTTATATTAGGAGGTGATTCCGATCCTACAAACGCCTCTCAAGATATTATTCCTCATCGCGGATTTTTTGCCGTTGATGATAATGATATTCCATCCGACATGTATTATTGCTGCCTGGATGGCAACTGGAATGATGATGGCGACGGCAAGTGGGGAGAACCCGGAGAATATGATCTGTATGCAGAAGTGGGTATAGGTAGGATTTGCGTAGATAACAGCACGGAGATCCTGAATTTCACCCATAAGTTGAAAATGTACCAGAATGATCCGGTGATTCAGGATACTGAAAAAGCTTTAATGATCGGAGAAGAATTGAACAATAACCCATGGACTTTTGGCGGTGATTATAAAGATGAGATTGCTCAGGGTGCATCCAATAATGGCCTTGTTACAACAGGAATTTCTAACAATTTCGAAATTGATTATTTGTACGAAAGGGATATGAGTTGGAACAAATATGATGTATTTGACATGTTTAACAATAGTGGTGTAAACCTTTTGAACCACCTTGGGCATTCTTCACCGGATTATAACATGAAAATGTATACCTCAGATATTACTACCAATAATTTTCAAAATGATGGTGTAACTCGTGGATATGTTATCGGTTATTCACAAGGCTGTTATAATGGAGCCATGGATAACCGCGACTGGAATCATTATTATGGTGCAGATTGTTTTGCAGAAAAAATTACTACCATTGCTACAGCTGAGGTGGCCTCTGTTGCGAACTCAAGGTATGGTTGGTATCAACCTGGCGGAACAAACAGTACTTCACAATTATGCGACAGGCAATTTTACGATGCCATTTTTGGTGAAGATATTACGATCATTGGATTTACCAATAGCGACTCGAAGGAAGATCTTGCTTCCAATTTTTCATCCAGTGATTACATGCGCTGGACAGTTTATGAATTAAATCTTTTTGGAGATCCTTCCATGGATATCTGGACAGAAACACCCGTTGATATAATTGCTTCTTATCCTTCAAGCCTGCCCATAGGGTCATTTGAAATGGCTGTTCAGACAGATGCACCTTTTGCCAGGATTGGTATTTTGCAAAATGATGAACTTATCGGTCGAGCAGTTGCCAATGCCAGTGGAGATGCAACTGTTGAGTTTATTAATCCCGTTACTAATTCCAATCCAATTGAAATATCCATTATTGCCCACAATAAAAACAGGCACACAGGATCACTTGTTGTAGTTTCCAATCAACCTTTTGTATTATTTGATTCTTATGAAGTTAATGATCCTTCTGGAAATGGAAATGGATTAATTGATTTTGGGGAACAAATTGATCTTGGACTTGGTGTAAAAAATGTTGGTGACCAGCCAGCCAGTAATGTAGTTGTTACTTTATCTTCAGATTGTGAATACGTATCAATAACTGATAACACTGAAACTTACGGTAATTTTACCCCAGGTCAGACCATTTTTATTGATGATGCTTTTGCTTTTACTGTAGCAGAAAATATCCCTGATAATTATAATATTCAATTTAATGTGGAAGCAGCCGGTGACAGTACTTGGAACAGTAATTTTTCTATCATGGCTTGTGCTCCTGAGTTGGCTCTTGGGGATTATATAATTTCCGATCCTGATGGAAACAATAATGGACGATTGGATCCCGGTGAAACTGTAAATATTATTTTCAACGTTGAAAATATAGGCCAGAGTGATGCTCCTGGTACGATGGCAGAAATAGCTACATCTTCCGGTTATATCACATTTAATAATGCTACTGCTGATCTTGAAGTTTTAGAAGCTGGAGAATCTGACGAGGCCATATTTAGTTTAACCGTTGATCCTGCTGCTCCTGTCGGAGTTATTGCGCAGCTTTCAATGGAAATATCATCAGGGTATTATAGTACACAATCAGACTATTTTGCTAAAATTGGTTTAATTGTGGAGGACTGGGAAACCGGAGGATTTGGCCAGTATGAATGGCAAAGTGGTGGACATGCAGATTGGGAGATCACTTCAAATAATCCTTATGAAGGAACATACTGTGCAAAATCCGGCGAGATTGACGACAATCAATTCTCTATCCTAATGTTATCGTACGAAGCCATGTTTAATGACAGTATTTCATTTTATGTAAAGGTTTCTTCAGAGGCAAACTATGATTACCTGAAATTCTATATCGACAGTGATGTTGTAGGGCAGTGGGCAGGAAAAGTTCCCTGGCAGCACGTTAGTTTTCCAATTAGCGCTGGTGATCATAATTTGAAGTGGTTTTACGATAAAGATACTTATGTTAGTACTGGTGCAGATTGTGTCTGGATAGATTTTGTTGAGTTACCTACACCTTTAGTAACAACTGCGAGCGCTGGGATGGATGATGCTATTTGTGAAGGAAATACCTATTTATGCTCAGGTTCTGCTACAAACTACAACAGCGTTGAGTGGTCTACATCAGGCACCGGTAGTTTCAGTAATACATCTGTTTTAAATCCTGAATATACACCAAGTAATGATGATATAAGTAACGGAAGTGTAGTTCTAACTTTAACGGTTTATGGCCCTGGCGAAACCATAACAGATAATATGCAACTTGATATAAGTTTATCACCCGAAATAAGTATAACGGGAGATGCCGAAATCTGTGCAAATGATGAGTTTGTTACAAGCAATGTTTCAGCGCTGAATTTCAATAATGTAACATGGAACACTTCAGGAGACGGTGTATTTAGTGATAATACGGTTTTAGAAACAACCTATACATCCGGCACAAATGATATCGAAAATGGAATGGTTACCTTAACAATTTCTGCAGATGCTTTAGAAGGATGTGATGATATAGCTGATGATTTTATGTTGACAATTCATCCATTGCCGGTGGTTGAGCTGGGCAGTGATACTGCTATATGCTTTGATCAAAGTATCATTTTGGATGCAGGAAATCCTGGCTCAAATTATTTATGGTCAACCAATGAAACTACGCAAACAATTGAGGCCTCTTCTGGTGGGTTGATAGAAATAATCACCTATTGGGCAGAAGTAACCGATACTTTTGGATGTATGGATTCCGATGAGATCACAGTATCATTTGAAGAATGTGCAGGTATATCTGAAAATAATAATAGCAGGTATGTACAAATCGTACCCAATCCCAATAGCGGAAGCTTTAAGATCAGGTGTGACCTTATAATTCAAAATCCGGTTGATGTATCTGTCTATAATCCCTTAAGTGGTATAGTTTACGAAAGATCAGATGTAAAAGCAGATCAACAGAATCTATTGGATATTCAATTGGAAGAGATTTCAAGTGGAATATATTTCCTTAGAATTTCTAACTCGGAAATCAATCTTATTAAGAAGATCATTATCCAGGATTAATATTTCCATCAAATAATTAAACCCCATAACCTGAAGTTGTGGGGTTTTTTGTTAATGAGAAATTCAAAAAAATTTGGAAGATTCATCAAATTGCTTAAATTTGCTGTTCCTTCTATCAAAATGATCAGGTCAAAATTCAAATAGTCAATAAAATCTATTAAAATGAAAAACATCACACTATTGATTGTGTCAGCATTCTTGATTTTTAATTTTTCTATGGCACAGAAAAGCCAGGAAACTATTGACACACGTATCGACAACATGGGCTACTGGAAAAAAATGGCAGAAAAAGGGCTTGTTCCTGTTGCACCTGTTATTCCGGTTAAACCGGAAGAATACAAAACTTCCAAAATCAATGCTAAAAGCGTTTTAACAGAAAACTCTACTGACGTACCTGTTACGAATCTAACCAACGTTACGGAAAGTGAAAACTCGATTTTCATTGATCCTAACAATGCTGATTACATATTGAATTCGAATAACTCTACCTCTTGGACTGGGAGTTCAGTGGGTACATTGTACGGTGCTAATTACTTTCAATCAGCAAATGGTGGAACAACCTGGGGTGGCAGCTATCAGGGTGCCGGAGGTAGTAACAGTGGTGACCCGACAACAGCAATTAGTTTGAGTGGCCGTCAATATGTGAATTATATCAGTAGTTCTTATGGGCAGGGAATAGCTTATTCTGACAATGGATCGACATGGTTAACGGCAACCGTTGCACCAAATCCAGGTTCATTAGCCGATAAAAACCATATGTGGATTGATAATAGTCCAACAAGCCTGTATGAAGGAAATTTATATGTGGCATGGACTCCTTTCGGTGGTTCAGATGATGCTGAAATTGTTATCTCAAGATCAACAACTGATGGTACCAGCTGGACATCCCCATTAAATATAAGTTCAGCCGTTGCCGCAGGAAGCCATAATCAGGGTGTTAATATTCAAACCGGACCCAATGGAGAGGTATATGTTGTATGGGCCATTTATGATGGATGGCCAACAGATGAAACAGCAATGGGTTTTTCCAAATCAACAAATGGTGGGGTAAGCTATTCTACAGCAACAAGGATCATAAACAATATAAGAGGGATCAGAACTACCGAAACATCAAAAAATCACAGGGTAAACTCTTTTCCATCCATGACAGTTGATATTAGTGGTGGTCCCAATCATGGAAATATATATGTCGTATGGGCTAATGTTGGTGTCCCGGGAACAAATACGGGAACAAATATCAGTGTTTATATCAGCCGTTCAACGAATGGCGGAACAAGCTGGTCAACACCGGTTCGTGTGAACCAGAACACATATCAGGAAGGGAAAGAAGCTTATTTTCCATGGATAACCTGCGATGCTGAAACAGGTGCTTTAAGTGTTGTGTTTTATGATGATAGAAATACAAGCAGTACTTCTTGTGAAGCGTTTGCTGCCAATTCATTCGATGGAGGTGCTACATGGGAAGATTTTGTAGTGAGTGATGTCATCTTTACTCCTTCACCTATCCCAGGATTGGCAAGCAGTTATATGGGCGACTATCTTGGCATCACTGCTAAAGGCGGTAAAGTATATCCTTGCTGGACCGACACCAGGGGCGGCCTCTTCATGACTTATGTTTCACCTTATGAAACGAATAATCTTGAAAGACCAACCGACCTTGCGGCAGTATTGAATGATGTTACAGGACAGGTTGATCTGAGCTGGAATTTTAATACCGTTGCAGGATTTTTATATTTTAATGTTTATCGGGATGGTGTATTACTTGGTACCACAACATCCACAACATATACAGACTATCTTCCGGATTATGGATTATATGAATATGAAGTGTCAGCGCAGCATAGTGCGGGTGAGTCAATTCCTGACGCAGTAAGTGTTCAGTGGGGTGATGCAGGCATTGATGTGGATCCGACCTCATTTTATGTAACACTGCCTCCCAATGCTCAAACAACCGAAACATTAACCGTTTCAAATATCGGAGAATTGGATTTAGTATATGATGTAACTACAGTTATTAATACAAAAGGAAACAAGGCTTATTGTACTGCAAGTGGAGGTTGTGATGAATATATCAGCCGTGTTATATTCAATACAATTGATAACACTTCCGGATGTAGTAATTATGGGGATTACACAGGCATTTCAACAACTGTTAATGCAGGTGATACTCATAGCCTAACCATCGAAAATGGGAATGTTTATACAGCTGATGACCTCGGTGTATGGTTTGACTGGAACCAGGATGATGATTTTGATGATGCCGGTGAGAATGTGGTTTGTGATATTGATAATAGCGGACAGGGAACTTTCTCAATTACAATTCCGAGCAATGCAACGGCAGGTACAACTACAATGCGTATCCGTATGAAATGGTCAGGTTCTGACTGTGGTAGCCCCTGTGGAACTACAACTTATGGTGAAGTTGAAGATTACTCTATCAATATTGTTGGATGGTTATTGGTAAATCCAACCGGAGGAACTGTAGCTCCTGGGTATTCTCAACAATTAGACGTTACCTTTGATGCTACCGATTTAACTGTTGGAATATATAATGCTGATATTATTGTGAACAGCAACGATCCTGGCCAGCCTTCAGTAGTCGTACCTGCAACTTTAAATGTTTCCATTGGAAATCCACAAATTGTTGTATCTCCTTCTTCACTTGGTTTTGGAGATGTGCAAGTTGGATCAAACAATACCTTACAATTTTCTATTGAAAATACCGGCACTGGAGTTTTGGCAGGTACAATAACAACACCAACAGGATTTACAGTCAGTGCTGCCAAAGATAACGGAGATAATGTATTGAGCTTTGCTGTTAATGAAGGAATAACCGAATATTATGACGTAACCTTTACACCTACCGCGGCACAACCGTATAGCGGGAATATCGTAATTGATCATAATGCAGGTGGCGGGCCAGAACTCATTGCTGTATCTGGAAACGGCCTTCCGGGGCCTGAACCTGACATCTCTCTTAATCCAGCAAATTTTTATGTAGTACTTCCTCCAGATAATATGACAGATGAAATACTTCAAATCTCGAACATAGGAGATGCAATGCTTACATACAATACAGTTGTCAGTTATGATAGTAAGTCTGGTTGGTTCAATCCATCTTTGAAAACGGGATATACTATTAAGAATCTTGAGAGTAGCAGTAAAGAAGAATTATCCCCATTTAAACAAGTTGGATATAGTGTTCCGGAGGCTGTAGGCGACATTTTGATGGAGCTGGATATTCAAACCTCCACAGGTGATGATCAACTTTTAGGTTGTGAATTCGACGGAACTTATCTTTGGTTTTCAGGTGGAGGTGGTACTTCTGGTCTTTATGGAAATCAACTCTACAAAACTGATGTCAGTGGTAATCTTATAGCCACTTATACACAGGGAACAACCTCAGATTGGGGAATAAGGGATATGGCCTTTAATGGAACCAACTTATTTGGCGGAGATGAAAATGGATTTTATCAAATTAATCCTACTACCGGTACTGTTACAACATTGTTTACTGGTAACCTGGGATTAGGTGCTATAAGAGCATTGGCTTACAATCCGAACAATGGACATTTTTATGCTGCCAACTGGAGCACATCAATCATTGAATTTGATGCCGGAGGAACTCAGCATGCAACTTTTACAGCGCCTGGTTTAACAGGTATGTATGGATTAGCATATGATGAATTTTCCGGACACCTTTGGATATTTGACAGAACAGGAACTCCAACAACTTCTTTTTATGAATATAATCTATCAATACAGGCATTAACCGGTGTTTCATTGCAAGTTCCGTTGCTAACAGATTTGACAGATCAAATGAACGGTGGAGCATTCTTTGCAACTGACCTTGTATCAGGCAAAATTGTACTTGGCGGTGTTGTGCAGGGAACAGCTAATGATATGTTCTTTGCCATGGAACTCGGAGACCTGGTAACATTTTCATGGTTGTCTGTAACCAATAACGGTTCTGGGTCAGTACCTGGAGGAGGAAGTACAAATGTAACAGTCCACTTTGATGCAACAGGATTAAACTATGGAATATATACTGGAAATGTTGAGGTATCAAGTAATGATCCTTACGATCCTTTGATTATGGTACCATGTACATTAGAAGTTGCAAGTGGTGTTAATGTAAACCTCACAGCATACCTTGAAGGGCCTTTCTCAAGTGGAGAGATGACCCCATGGTTAAATGTAAATGGCAGCCTTCCGCTATCACAACCCTATAACGTTTCTCCATGGAATTATAATGGTACTGAAAGTGTAGGCAGTATACCAAACACCGACATTATAGATTGGATTTTGGTTGAACTCAGGGAAACAACAGGAGATGCATCCACTGCTACACCGGAAACGATTATTGCCAGGCAGGCAGGTTTTGTTTTAAGAGATGGAACCGTTGTTAACACTTCAGGGTCTGCTTCCATGAATTTTAATATTACAATTACCGGAAACCTGTATGGCGTAATCTGGCACAGGAACCACCTGGGGATCATGTCGGCGAATGCGCTAACACCTACCGGAGGTGAATACGATTATGATTTCAGTGATAATGAATTAAAAGTTTATGGTGGCAGATTAGGCCATAAGGAACTTGATCCGGGCATTTGGGGTATGATAAGTGGAGATGGCGATGCCAACGGTGAAGTGCAGAACCAGGATAAAGCTGATGTTTATGAACTTGAAAGGGGTAACAGCGGTTACTTTAGTGGGGACTTCAACATGAACAACAACGTATACGACGAGGACAAAACCATGTTCTGGGAACCCAATGCCGGTAAAGGTTCGAAGGTAATCGAATATTCATCCGACGGAGGATATTCAAGCCAGGTTCCGAAATAATACTTATTCGAAATAAACTAATACAAAGCCTTGCCATTTTGGTGAGGCTTTTTTTATTAATTTTAAGGCAAGTTTTAAAACTTCTATATCATGAAAAAATTAATTCTATTCCTGCTTTTCATCTGCTTCGGGGTTTTTAATGTTTTTTGCCAGGTAAAAGTTGTAGATATATCACAAGTAAAAAACACCGAAAAACTAAATATTCTACCGGATGTAAATGGTAAAGTCCTTATCAAAGAAGATCTTTCGAATTTATTAAATCCAAACGCCAAACCTGATCCAATCGAACTTTATCCAAACTGGCCAATCGAGCTAATCGGCAGTTCACAACGTGGTGGGATTTATTGTAATCTGGATGAAGATGATGACCTGGAAATAATTTATAATGTTGGTCAGCAGGTTTATGCCTGGAATGTTGATGGAACAGAGGTTGATGGATGGCCTGTACAGGTGCAACTCTATCCTAATGGCGCTCCTGCATTTGGCGATATTGACGGAGATAGTGAAGGTGAGGTTGTGGTTTCAACTGCTACACCCGGAACAGGAGCACAAGGACGGATATTTGCATTTGAAAAAGATGGTACAACTGTATCCGGATTTCCTGTTATCCTGGGAGGTGGCGCTACTAAAACCCCTGTACTTGCCGATTTGGATGGAGATGATATTTTAGAAATTATTGTGGAAGAACGTTCTTATCCTGATGGATACGTCGGAGTGTATAAAGGTGACGGTTCATCATATCCCGGATTTCCGGTGATGCTGGATTATATTCCGGGTTCAACAGTTGCCGTGGGAGATATAACAGGTGACAATATTCCTGAAATTGTAGCAGAATCATATTACAGCATTTATGCTTTTGATGTAAATGGAAATGTTTTGGAAGGATTTCCTTTCACTCCCGGGAATGACCGTGTGTTTTCCTATTCTTCTCCTGTTTTGGCTGACCTGGATGGAGATGGCAAGCGGGAGATTTTGGCTGGCGATCATTCACTTTCAGCCGGCAATGGCGCTGTTCATGTTTTAAAATATGATGGTTCTGTTTTCCCCGGATGGCCCAGGTACACCGGATATTGGATTTATGGCCCTCCGGCAGTTGGAGACATTGATGGTGACAATAGTCTGGATATAGCTATCGGTGATCAGGTACTCAGTGGCTCTCCCGTTTCAAAAGTATTTGTTTGGGATAAAGACGGAACTTACCTTCCTGGATGGCCGGTTTCAAATATCTGGTCTGTCAATAATCAAATCATCATCGCTGATCTGGATGGAGATAACCTTGTGGAGTTAATGTGGGATGACAACACCAATTCCGGTATTTACCTTGGCTATAATCATGACGGAACACCCATGTCAGGTTGGCCACTAACTGTAACCGGTTCATCTTTTTTTATGAATCCTTTTGTTGCGGATGTCAACAACGATGGTATTTTGGATTTGTCTGGTGCCAGCGCTGATATTGGTGGAAGCCAGGCTTATTTTTATCTCTGGAATACAAATGTACCGGTTAATGATGAACTGGCAATTTTACCTGTGCTTCAATACAATGTTCGTCATGACGGAGTTTATGTGGATGCTGCTATTTTGAATGCCAATTTTATTGCAAGCCCAATTGAATTATGCGAACAAGAGGAAACTCAGTTTACCGATCAGTCAACCGGAGATGTTATTTCCTGGGACTGGACTTTTGAAGGGGGCAACCCAACCTCTTCCACTGAACAAAATCCTTCGGTCGTTTACGCAAGCCCAGGAGAATATGATGTTACATTAACAGTTTCCGACGGTTCCAATACACACTCTATATCAAAAACTGACTATATCAAAGTTGCATATGACCCTGTCATCCCTGATCAGCCTGTTGGTCCCGTTGAAGTACTCACCTCTCAAAACACCTACACCATTTATGAAACTACTTCTCTCAATGCCGATAATTATACATGGCAACTTATACCTGACGATATGGGAGTCATCGTTGCAGGTGATACCATCACAAAGG
>JAIOTR010000453.1 GCA_021106665.1 Bacteroidales bacterium | reverse complement strand
TCTATGCTGATTCCACATTTTTCGACATATTTGACTATACCTTTGTTAAAGGAAATCCGGAGACAGCACTCGACGAAAATGGAGCTGTTGTTATAACAGAATCAACTGCTAAAAAATATTTCGGAAAAGAAAACCCCATTGGAAAAACTCTTCGCTTCGAAACCAGTATTCACCTCCACATAACAGGGGTAATAAAAGATGTTCCTTCCCAATCCCATTTTCGGTTTGATTTTATTGGTTCTATGTCTACGCTCCGCGCTCGCTACGGAGGACAACTTCCCCGAACATGGGTCTGGAATCCTTGCTGGACTTACTTACTACTTGATGAAAATATTGATCCGGCAGCCTTGGAAAAAAATTTCCCCGATTTTATACAAAAATACTTTTATGACGCTGAAAAAGATAACATGTCCATGTACCTACAGCCCCTTTTGGATATTCACCTTAAATCAAAACTGGATTATGAAATCGCATCTAATAATAGCATTTCTTCCATTTATATTTTATCTGCCATTGCTGTATTTCTTCTGATCATAGCTATCATTAATTACATAAACCTTACTACTGCTACTTCAGCAGGGAGAGCTAAAGAGATCGGCATTAAAAAAGTAACAGGAGCCTACCGATCCCAATTGATACGTCAGTTTTTAGGTGAATCCACTATTTTGAGTTTTATTGCGCTCATTATAGCGCTTATCCTGGCTGAATTTATCATACCTGTATTTAATGATTTTACCGGAAAGTCGATTTCGCTTTATACCCTTTTTGAATTACAAAACATTGCTCTGGTTATTTTACTGGGCATATTCATCGGGATTTTATCAGGCGTGTATCCCGCTTTTTATCTATCCACTTTTAATCCGGTAACTGTGCTAAAGAGCAGGCTTTGTTTGGGTGCAAAAAGCGGAATGCCAAGAAAAATACTTGTTATAGCACAATTCACCATTTCCATTACACTTATCATCGGCACTTTTATAATAAATGATCAGCTTAATTTTATGAAAAATGCAGACCTGGGTTTTGATAAAGAGAATATTATTGTTGTACCAATAAACAGGACACCGGTTGCAAATATTTACCCCTCCTTTAGAAGAGAGTTATTAAATAATGCTAACATTTTATGTGTGACGGCCATGGATGACATTTTTGGAGCATCGCACAATACACATGAGTTTCGTCCGGAAGGTTTGCCCGAAGACCAGTGGCAATTTTATCCGGCGCTTGTTGTAAAATATAATTTTGTTGAGACCTTCAAAATAAAAATGGTTGCCGGAAGGGATTACAATGAAGCAAATAAGACAGATCCAATGTATGGCCTCTTAATTAATGAGGCCATGGTAAAACATATGGGATGGAAAGATCCGCAGGAAGCTCTTGGTAAAAAATTCAGGTCTTTAAGCGGAGATGAGCGGATAATCGGTGTGTTTAAGGATTTTCATCCAACATCCCTGCATGATGCATCCGGGCCATTTGTTTTGAATATGAAAGAATTCCCAAGAGAAGTGATGTGGTTCTTAAAATATATGACTGTTCGCATCCAGCCCGGATCTGAGAAAAATGCATTGATGTTCATGGAAAAAATGTGGAATAAAATTTCTCCTGACAGGCCTTTTGAATACTTTTTCCTGAATGAGGAACTTACCGAATTATACCAGGATGAGGAAAATCTCAGCAGGCTTTCGCTGATATTTACAATAATCGTTATATTCATTGCTGCCTTGGGATTACTGGGTCTTGCGTCCTACCTCGCTGAACAAAAAACAAAAGAAATCGGGATCAGAAAAGTATTAGGCGCATCTGTATTAAGTATTATAAAAAATATATCAAAAGAGTTTATTTGGTTAATCTTTCTGGCTAGTATTTTTGCATGGATTTTGGCATATTTGGTAATGAATGAGTGGCTAAACTATTTTTCATATCAAACACCCATAAGCTGGATGACATTTATTATT
The DNA here is from genome assembly GCA_021106665.1 of Bacteroidales bacterium. Classification (GTDB taxonomy): domain Bacteria; phylum Bacteroidota; class Bacteroidia; order Bacteroidales; family JAADJA01; genus JAADJA01. The sequence continues at coordinate 2,186 of JAIOTR010000453.1, read as the reverse complement.
GCAGCGTTAATTGCTATGGGACTGGCGTTATTAATAACGAGTTTCAGAGCCCTGATTGCTTCACGTGCAAATCCCGTAACAACCCTTAAATACGAATAATGAAGTATTGCAAAAAACATAGATTTCTATCTTCCAAAATGAAACTTCGTTTTTTTATCCTAAGTCTGTTGAGTCTGTGCTTTTCTTATTCTGGTTATTCCGATACTGTGCCGCAACGTATTTACGAAACTAAAAAAGTTAATTCTTCTCCTCCGGTAATTGATGGTTTATTGAATGATGAAATATGGAATACGATTGAATGGTCGGGAGATTTTGTTCAGCGTGAACCATATGAAGTTGAGCAACCATCACAAAAAACTTTATTTAAGATTCTATATGATGATAATAATCTATATATAGCTATTAAAGCCCTGGATACTGAAACTGATAAAATCGAAAAAAGACTGACCCGGCGAGATGAGTTTGAGGGTGACTGGGTAGCAATAGGTATTGATAGTTATTATGATAAGTTAACTGCTTTTAGTTTTGCAGTTACTGCTGCAGGGGTTAAAGGCGATTTAATTGTTTCCAACGATGATGAACTTGATGATACCTGGGATCCGGTATGGTACGTAAAGACAACGATTGATTCAGAAGGCTGGAATGCGGAAATGAAAATCCCCTATACACAACTTAGGTTTGCAGATAAAAAGGAACATGTATGGGGATTACAGGTAATGAGGCAATTATTCAGGAAGGAAGAATTTTCGGCATGGAAACATGTACCTGTTGAATCTTCACGATGGGTAAGTATGTTTGGAGAATTGCATGGAATATCTGACATCAAACCGAGGAAAGAGGTGGAAATTATTCCTTATGTGATGGGGAATGTTGAGAGATTTGAAGAAGAGGAAGGCAATCCTTTTGCCACCGGTAAAAAATTCTGTTATTCAGCAGGTGTTGATGGAAAAATTGCCGTAACAAATGACCTTACATTAAACTTTACAGTTAATCCTGATTTTGGCCAGGTAGAAGCTGATCCTTCAGAGGTTAACCTTACGGCCTTTGAAACTTTCTTTCCCGAAAGGCGCCCGTTTTTTATTGAAGGAAATAATATTTATGATTACAGCCTGACCGATGGAGGCGGTCCAATGTCGCAGGACAATTTATTCTATTCAAGACGTATCGGCAGATCCCCACATCATAATCCTGACTTAGAAGATAATGAGTATTCCGACCAACCCGAATTTACTACCATTTTAGGGGCATTCAAGTTATCAGGCAAAACGCGAAATGGTTGGTCAATTGGAGTGATGGAGAGTCTTGCTGCAAAGGAATTTGCAAAAATTGACAAAGAAGGTGAAGAGAGAAAAGAATTAGTTGAGCCAATGACCAATTATTTCAATACTCGTTTGCAGAAAGATTTTAATGAAGGAAATACTACGGTAGGCGGAATGGTTACAGCCACTAACCGGAAAATTGATGATGAATCAATTGATTTTCTCCCTTATTCGGCTTATACAGGAGGATTGGATTTTACAAACTTTTGGAAGGATAAAGCTTATTACCTGAGTTTAAAAACGGTTTTCAGCCAATTAAACGGGAATACCAAATCTATTACAGAATTGCAGGAATCCTCACGCAGGTATTATCAACGAACAGATGCCACTCATCTAAATCTTGATACTACCCGTACAACTTTAACGGGAACCGGCGGTACAATCTCAGGTGGAAAAATTGGAAAAGGACACTGGAGATATGGGGGTTATGTTACATGGCGTTCTCCCGGTTTAGAATTGAATGATATGGGATACATGCGTCAGGCCGACATAATACAACAAACTGCATGGGTAGGATACAGGATATGGGAGCCTTTTAGTATTTTCAGAAGCTTTAATATTGGTTTTGACCAGTGGTCAGGATGGGATTTTTCGGGAACACAGCTTTATCTTGGAGGCAATATTAATTTTCATACTCAATTTAAAAATTACTGGTCAATCGGTTCGGGGATAAACCGTGGTACAAGTAATATTTCGCGCTCTGAATTAAGGGGCGGGCCGGCATTAAAATTTCCGGGCGACTGGAATAACTGGGCATTTATATCTACTGACGAAAGAAAAAAACTTGTATTTGAAGTTTTTACATTTAACAACTGGGGCGACAAGAAGCACTCAAGATTTTTTGATGTTGGATTAGAAATCACTTAC
>JAIOTR010000041.1 GCA_021106665.1 Bacteroidales bacterium | reverse complement strand
TGGTATTGTGGCTGCAAAGCCATGCACTCCATAACCAGTGCCTTTGTTTTTCGCAATGCAGCAAATTTCACAATGGATAATTGCTCAATTATATTGGCGGATGATTTACGGTGGATATAAGTTTCTGTACCATCCTCAACAATCAAACGGGGAAATGTACCGGTAACCTTGGTAATTGTAGATATTCCTCCCTCTCGTAAACCAGCACCAATTAAACGGGTAACACTTGATTTTCCCCTCGTACCGTTAATATGAATCCGAATAGGAATGGAATGAATTCTATTCTGATGGCGTGCATACTCAAAAATGCCTACAATGGCTGCAACAATTACAATAGCCAGTAAAACGTAAAAACTATACATACAGATTACTTCAACAAGAACATTTTTTTGGTTTGAATAAAACCTTCCGTCTGAAGACGGTAAAAATAAACACCTGAGTTAACAGGAATTCCAAGATCATTTAATCCATTCCACTCAATTGAATATTGTCCGTTGGACTGCTTTCCATTCTGAAGTGTTCGTACCAATTCCCCGTTTATGCTATAAATATTTAGTGTAACATTGCTTTGTTTCGGTAATGAATAGTTTATCCATGTGTTCGAGCTAAACGGATTAGGACGATTCTGCTCTAAACCAAAACCGTTAGAAATACCATTTATCAAATTCTCATCTCCATCAGATGTTATCATATAACCAAAGGGTGGTTCAGTGGTGAATTTAATAGCCAATCCATTCATTATTTCAGCAGCAGTTGCATCATATTCTTCATTAAAAACATATTGTAACCCTATATTCTGAGAATGATTTTCTATGCCTATTGTTAAACTATCAATTTTATCAACCTTTTTATACTGATAAATGATTTCGCCGTCTTCGGTAGTTGTAGGATAATATTCAGGGTCAAACAATATCGTTTGAAAAGCTTCTCTTATAGGCTCACCTCCATATATATTATGTGAAATGCTATCCCACTGAACTATGTAACGGTGATTGGCAGCGTCATCATAATAATACAAATTACCTTCTTCTATTTCAATATTGTAAAGATCATCCCAGAAAGCAGCAGCCATACTATTTACATCATCATAGTTTGGCAGGGCAGTATTAACCGGAGCTGTTTGTGTACCACTTCCAAAAGCTATCCAGCCATCTGTACTTATGCGAATTTGAGTATAAGGAATTCCGTAGTATTTGAAAGTAAAGGGTAAAGTTTTGGTTACTGTATAATCACTTACGTAAGGAATATTTATTTCGGTACCAGTTCCTTCAAGTTCAAACCAATCATAAACCGGGGTTTGTTCATAAAATGCATCTGTACTGGCATAAGCATAGTACCCGTAAGTATCAGGCCCGGTATAATCAGCAGGAATAGGAAGGCTAACCGGAATATTTACAATATGCATAATTTCATAAGGATAATTTCCATCCTGAGTGTATAGTTTCAAGGTATACTCCGCCCAGTAACCTACAGGACAGGATGCATCTACACTAACAATGTAATAATCTTCTGCATTTATGGCAAGGTTACCGGTATCCAAGGTTCCAAATGTGCCAATGGAATCAACAATGGTTATATACTGGTTATTACACGATAAAATTCCCATTACATTGGATGCTATATCTTCACCATAATTTCCAATTGAAAGTTGTAAATTTACTGTTTCACCGGGGTCCATCCTGCAATTCATATTCATAGAAGTTGAATCTATTACCAGAAAGTTTTTATTGATGAGCCTGCATCCCAATACCTCTGTATTTAAATCATAGTCCCATGAACTTGTACTACTGCTAACATGCAATTGTAATGTAATAATTTCACCTACCGGACATTCAGGTTTTACATAAAACTGAAACGGATCTCCGGTAAATGAACTTCCAGGATTAAGATTACCAAAGCTTACCGGGTCTGTTGAAATAATCTCTACTAAATCAGGGTTAGCTGAAGTAAGGGTAGCCTGAATGTTGTTGGCCGTTAAAGTTCCCCAATTCTTAAGTGTATAAGTGATATTACAATTTTCATTGGGATTTATTAATCCATCCATATTTCCATCCAAATCGACAATTACAGGATCTCCATATGGTTCAATATGTTCTCCCGGTTGAACAACTTCAATGGTATCCTGGTAGGGATAAACATTTCCTCCGCGCACTGTTACAATAAACGTATCCTCTAATTCAGGTTCAACTTCAATGATTACTTTACCCAATGTATCGCTAATAGCTGTTGCAAATAAATCGTTTCCTGTTAAACAAACCTGTGCATTTGCAACCGGCAGTCCATTGGAAGCAAATGTTGTCGTAATTTCCAGTTCATTATTCCCAACGGTAATGAGAGAAGGGTGTTCTACATTCACCTCTAATGGTATGTCCATCCATACATGCAGGCTGGGATCTCCTAATATACAATAAACCCGGTAATGATATTCTACCATATAATTAGTCCCGAATACATTAAACATATAAAGTTTTCCACGTAGCAAGGCCTGACCGGGAGTATCCATTCCTTCCCAGAATAATCCTGTATAAATACCTTTGTCAATCTTATTGTTATAAGTTGTATGGGTATTGGAAACAGGGCCAACAAAAGCAACTGCACCTCTTGGAGCAGATAATGAACCTAATTGAATCCATTCTTCTCCAAAGCAATTGCCTCCATAGGTGTCAAACATCGCCACGCCACAGCCAATACTTGTAACAAATGTAAATTTTTCACCATTGTTTAAATTGGAGACATCTGACGTATTAAAGTAATAGCAACTTGCAGACCAACCACTTGACCAACCTTCGCCACGATAGTTTAAAAAACTTCGTCCGTCATTGATAACATTCATTACATCATATAAATTATATGTACATCCGGATCCCCAACCATCACTCATCATGGTGTCAACGGAGATAAACTGGCCATCCTCCAACATTAAGCCGGCAGCATATCTTTTCGTTTCAACCTGGGTTGGAAACAAGTTATTTGAGCAGCAAACTCCTTTTTTAAACCAATCAGTCTCTTCAATATATGGCTCTTTTTCATAAAGCATCATTTTATTTATCATGACCTGCATTCGATAGTCACCCTGATTGGTAAAACGTCCGATCATCGCCTCCGGGAAATGATCATTTCCTTCTACCTCCACAAAATAATCTTCGTTTGGGAATGAATAGTTAGGATAGGTTACTATCTTTTTAGGAAAAACACCATCATCTCCAACGATCAAAACATAAGTTGGTGCTATTTCCCAATTATAATAAGCATCGGATATATGGTTTTTGATGATATCAGGATTATTAGAGTTAGCTCCAATGTCGCTAAATGCCGTTACATGAACATCTGTTCCACTTTGCCTGTTCCAATCTGCATATACCTGGAAGCTTTCAACAAACATATCATCCATGATACATAACATAAGTTCATGTCCTTCTTCCTTACCACCGTATAGTTTATTCAATACACTTTCATAATTAAAAAGGAAACTGCGATATAGTTTTCCAAAAGACGGGGCAATAGGTCTTTTAGGAGCAATCTTTGGATTTATAACCTCACCAGGGCCATAGTTTACACGAATTGTAATAGAAGAAACCACCTGAAGCTCTTTACTAGCAGGCTTATAACGTACCGGAAATACAGAAATACGCGCAATCCTAAAATCACGAAATATCGAAGGTGGTTCTACTCTAACATATTCTTTCGGATAAACTTTATCAGATTGATAAGCCTTTATATCTTCTACATAAGGAGATTCCGATGCTCCTTCATACCAACTCACACGCGCCGGCGGCAAATAAATATCTTCAAAGGTTTGAATCTCTCCTGTTTCCAATACTTCAACTGAAATACCGGCCTGATTTGGAATAGCTAATACTTTGGCTATATAGGGCAACCCAGGAAAACCAGGCTCATTCGAGAATATCTCATTTAACAGATCTACTGATTGATATAATTTTCCTTCGGTAATAAACTCAGTAATATCAAATCCGGCAAGATCAATTTTAATGACAGTACTTGAATTATCATCACTTATTAATGTAACCTGCGGAGGAGTATTGGCTGTTTTATTTTGATCCAACGATACCCAATCAGCCTTCATTTGGAAAGGTAGTAAGGCTAATAAAACCATAATAACTAGTAAATTTTTACGCATAATCTCTTTATTTAAAGATAAGTATAACCTATAATATTATGGTGATACCTGAAAATTAGAAATTGATTTAATTTAACTTCTCGTGCTTAATGTTTTCAAGACAATAAAAATTTTTAAATGGTTGCATTTTTAACTTTGCAAAGTTATCATAGAAACAGTTTTATGTATTCGGATAAAAATCAGGGTAAATTTTAGTATGAGGACAAGAAAAGAAGTTTCAATACCTGAGATTTAACTAAAAGATAAACTCAAAAGAATGAAATGATTACTTTGGTTTGTGATTTATCAAGGGGGCTTCATATTTCATTACTTCATTAACTAATTGGAAATCCCATTATTAAAAGCAATTTAAAGTAGAAATTGGTGAAATATTTTCACTAATATATAAATGCTTATTGAACAATGAGTTTTTCAAAATAATAACCCTCATCCGATATTATTTGAATAAAATAAATCCCTGGTAATATTCCTGTAACATCTAAAATACAAAGTATATTTTCAGGTTTTTCAGTTAATATTAAAGATCCAGTTGTATCAAAAATTTGAATGAGATCTATCAAATACCTGGATACGATTTTTACATTTTTAGATGCCGGGTTGGGACTGATTAGTATCCCTTTTTCAGAATATCTGTTATAGTAGACACCCGTATTTATCCCGGTTGTAAAGCTCCAAACTTCTCCACTAACAGTTCCAGCTTCATTCTTACAATCAACCCGCCAGTAATAAGTAGTTTCCGTCTCAAGTTCATCAAGTTCATAGAATTCAATTACAGGTACATTTTCAAGTATGGGAGTTATCGGTGGATTTTCCATCCCGAAATACAAGTCGATGGTCTCTGCATTTTCTCCACTAATCCATTCAAGTGTTGGTTGAATTTCAATATTTGTCGAATTATTTCCAGGGAAAGGATTACTTGACTGCCCTAAAATAATTGCAGAACCATTGATTATGTTTGAAATATTTGTTGTGTTGTAATAAAAATCAGAAACTTCAAGAGGAGATATCCCACCTGAAACAGGATTGAAAAACAATGAGATCAAAACACCTTCCCCTTCCAGGAATGTTGCGCTGGTACAGGAAACAAAAATTGAATTAGTATTTGTTTCAACAATTACATCACCTCCCTGTGATATGGTACCGGTTTGTGTAATATTCAGGTAGGTCAAAATATTTTCATCAAACAAAAGATTGAACTCAAAGGAGGTTACCTCCCAGTCGGGAATAACATTACCCGTAATAATATCAAGCTGGAAAAACTCACCCTGTAAACCCGCTATATCAGGAACTGTAATTTCGCAATCTTCAATATTCAATTGCTGGAAATAATAAGCACCCATATCTGTCTGCGATCCATCCGGGTCGGGAGGAGATGAAGGATCACCGGTATTGATACAAGGAGAGTCAATGGTCAAATGAAAGTCAAGATTTTCAGGATCTAAAAATAATGGATCATCAGCAATACAACCCGTTCCAAGCCAGGATTGTCCGATTCCGTTTTCAACGTCAGAAAATGTTACAACAGGAGGATAAGTGGATGAAGTGGCAAATATTTCATTATTGTATAAAGATTCGTCGTTCCACAAAATACAATTGGTAATAATTGGAGCACCACCTAAATCGCTGCAATAAAAAGCTCCTCCATAATCTGCTTCATTTTGTGAAAATGTACAATTAATAAACTCCGGAGTTGAATAGTTAAATACATACACAGCACCACCAAATGGTGAATTGTTAGCATAAAAAACACTGTGATCAATTACTGGATCTGAATATGAAATCTGCATAGCACCACCATGGCTTGAAGTATTGTCGGTAAATACACAATCAGAAAAACCAGCATCTCCATTAAGATGAATCCATACAGCACCACCTTCGTTTGCATAATTTCCGGTAAAAGTTAAATTAGAACAAGTTGGGCTTGAACCGTCACAAACCAATCCACCACCGTAACTATCACCAGGATACCCATTATTGTTTTCAATATTCAAATATGATAAGGTGGGACTTGACCCAGAGTAACAATTGATACCAGCGCCATAATATGCGTAACCATTTATTATCGTGAAACCAGACAAAACCGCATCATTTGATTCTCCTGAATTAAATTTGACAACCGAGTTGCTATTCCCTCCGTTGATGATGGTTTGAGAAATATAAGTTGTATCTCCTGTTGTCAGAAACAAGGAAGCGACAGTAATGTTTTTACCGTTAAAGTTAATGTTTTGATAATAGGTTCCGGGTTGTACAAGCACAGTATCACCATTTGAACTGGCGTTGATCCCTGCCTGAATAGTCGGCTGATCACCAGGTACGTGAATAACAGTAGCAGTTAGCACCTGCGGAAAAACAACCAATATGATCAGGTGCAGATTGAATAGAGATTTGATTTTTGTTTTCATAAGCTAGTTGACTATAAATTTTTTTGTTACCATGTTTTCTTTATTTGCCGACCAGACAGATAAAACGTATAGCCCTTTTGGCCAGCTTTCTACATTAATGCTTACCCTTTCTGATCCTGTTATTTCTCCGGATTTAATCAAAATTCCATTGTAGTTTGTGATGGAGTATAATTTGCCTTCAGGAAATGTATTGATATCAATGTAAATGGATTTATTGGCAGGATTAGGATAGACCATAGAATCCATGATTTTGACAGGCCTCACTTGTGTAGCCTGGCTTTCTGTATATTTCATGATCATGCCCGAAGTACCGGCTATATATGAGGTGGTATCCAGTTTAAATACTGAATATGGTGTGCCTGTCAAACCGGAGAAATGAAGTTCCCAGGTTTGGCCTCCGTCTTCTGACCTGAATATTCCATTGTTGGAACCATATT
>JAIOTR010000421.1 GCA_021106665.1 Bacteroidales bacterium | reverse complement strand
TGATTTATCCTGGCTGTAGAGGCTAGTGGCAGATAATCCTGCTACAAAAACTACTAGAAATAACTTCGTAAATACTTTCATAATAATTTGTTGAATGATTTGTTGAATGATTTTGAATAATGTGCAAAACTAAATGTTTATTATCTTTGTTAAGATCAAAAAACGGCAAGATGAATTTTAAAGCTATAAAATATCATAGCATATTTAATGATCCTTATGCTTTTGCTAAAGAAATACGTCAGGGGAAGATTGAACATTATCAATTAGAGCCCGGCAACTTTTCCGGGGAATTGACCCAAGTCGTATCCGATCAGGTAATTGTAAGTGTCCATAAAATGGATTCCACAATACTGCAGACAGGTACTGGTATAAATGAATATATAACTTTTTTAATCCCCGGCAATATGATGCAGGATATTAGTTGGCGGGAACAAAGATTAAGCGGTAAACGGATCGGTATTTTAAAAAGCAATATGTGGCATTTTGCTGTTACTCCACCCAATTTCTTTGCCACGCCTGTTTCTTTAAGCAATAGTTACTTTAATGATTTGATTATTAAGTATGGATATGATGAAAACATTTATAAGTTAATTCAACAAAAAGAAGCTATCGACCTCAAGCCTGAGGATGCATTTCAGATACAACAAATGGTAATTACTTTATGTAATTCTAAGGAAGTAGATTATGATTTGATGACGATTGCATTGCCAGAGTTGATTTTAAAGTCAATTGCAAAGATAGCAGATGAACTTCCAAAGCAAATATCCAGAACACGTGACATTATATTCAGCAAATCGCTTGCTTATATTCACCAGCATTTAGATCAAAAAACTTCAACTTCCGAAATTTGCTCAGATATAAAAATTAGTGAACGGAGCCTGCGTTACATTTTTAAGGAAATGATTGGGCTTTCACCCATGAAATACATCAAATTTATTAAGTTAAATAAAGTCCGGAAAGACATCAGGAAGGCCAAATCGGATATGGATATTAGCATGATAGCAAATAATTGGGACTTCAATCATTCGGGTCAGTTTGCGGCTGATTATAAGAAATTGTTTGGTGAATTTCCTTCACAAACTTTAAAAGGATAATATAAATACCTAAAAATAATCTATATCAAAATAGATTTTCTGCCTATCTGCCTTAAAATCAAACTTAGCATCCTCATATTTGGGTGGCCCCATTTTACCTTTTGCATTGTTTGAGGCTCCGGTTCCTTCTTTTGGAATACCCAACCAGTTGGTATCCAGTTTTTCATTGGCATTTTCATCATGGTATGCACTCACACCATATTCTCCAAAAAGCAGATTATCAAATTCAGCAATGGCCTTTCCATCCTTTATCTTTGCATACTTTGCCTGTACCATGGTTTCATGACCACCCGGAAAACCTTCTTCTCCACTATGAATTGAAATGGCCACCTGACCGTCATCGTTTCTGAATGATTCGATTTCAATGATCAGGGTGCCGCGAGTTTGGCAATAAGATTGAAGAATCAAATGTCCAAATATAGATAGCAAGATAAACGTTTTATTTTCTCTCATCGATTAGTTTTTATTTCCTCCTCCAAAATTAAACGTAGCTCCAAAGTAAAGGCTAAGAGAATTAAATAAGACATCCATGATATTTTGACGGGTACCTTGAAGAGGCCCCTTTTCTATGACATTATATTCAACCGGGTTTGAAAGGTTAAAAAATTGTTCCTGATTTCTTTCACGTCCTACAGTATATTGCAGCCCGGTCATTAGATCCTGTCCTTTAATTCTCCAGGATAATCCACCAGTTAGATGATATAAATCAAGATTCAATCCTTTCATGGATTTACTCTGGGCATAAGGATTATAATCATAGTTTTTTCGATAATTAAAATCGGTCCTGAACCCTGCCATCATCAATAAATCCTGTTTTACCCTCCAGCGATATCCTACTGCTGCATTTAAAACAGGTTTAGCTCCACTAACAAAAGTTAACCACTCATTATAATTAATATCCTGAAAAACAGAACCAGCTGCCAGATCAGGGTTTTCATTAGCCTGGATAATTCTGTAAGGATCTGTACCTGCAAAATACTCAACAGTTGTGTATACAACTTGACTTTTTTTCGGTATATAATAGGTAAATCCAGCAGCAATAGACAATGGGCTTTTTGAATTTACATCAACATCCTTCTTTTCCTTGTAATCAGTAAGAACATAATCTGGTATAGATTCACCTGTTTCTGGAAAAGTAATATTACTTTGTTTTTCTTTGCGTGTAACCTTTTTCCCATCAGAATAAATGCCACCTACTGAAGGAGTTGTTATGTTAAATCCCACACTAAAGCGTTCCTTTTTATAAAGTAAACCAAACTTCCACAATAACCTGTAATCATTATACTTTGCATATTCCATTTCCTGGTAATTGGCTGAATAAAAAGGAATGTAATCATCATCGATAAAAACAGAATCTAAAGGAAAAGCTTCTATATCTATACCAAACGAATATTCCATTGTTTTTACCGAAAGGAACATACTAGCTCCGATAAATAAATGTGGATTCATTTTCCAGGATCCTCCAAATCCAAACCAATCATCCCTGTAAATATTTCGGTAATGAAAATATGCATAATATCGTTCTTCTCCCGGAAGGTTTGTCAAAATGTTCATATTTTGATCAACTGACTGGGTTATATCCATCCGGTAATTTTCATTGTTTAAAAAAGCAAATTCCAGGCTCCATTCAGGATGTTTTTTTGGTTTTACCATATAGGATAAAAATCGGGGTTCAATCTCTCCTCTCACATAATCCAGATCCACTCCTTCACCCAGCGCATTTTTAACCGTTAAAAAATTAAATGAGAATAAACTGGCATGCAATGAAAATTTGGATTCTGTTATTTCAGCAATACTGGCAGGGTTATAATAAATAGCAGCTGGTCCTGCCCCTCCCCCAACAACTGCTCCGGATAGCAAAGATGATTCTTCATTAAAACTTCGGGTCCAGTGATTGTGCGATTGCCCAACACAAAATAATGGCAAGACTACAACAAGAAAAAAAATAATCCTATGATATTTGGAAAATCTGGCTTGTATTTCGAAATCAAAGCTACTCATTTGCTGTTCAAAAATAGTACAATTTTGAAAACATTGAAATATTTATAGTTGGATTACTCAACAATAAGTACTTAATTTTGTTATTGAGATCAAATATACAGATTTGCACATTCTAATACCTTATTTACATTACATTGGAATCATGACCCTCGTGGGTTCACTGATATCTGAGCACCTTATTTTAAAGCCATCAATTAAAAAAGATCAAATAAAATCACTGGCTACCATTGATTTGATTTATTTATTATCTGCAATTGTAGTATTAACCACAGGAATACTGAGATGGTTTGTCTATGGAAAAGGTTACGACTTTTATATGAGCACTCCCCTATTCCATATTAAACTCACTTTGTTTATCATTATCGGAATATTATCTATTTTCCCAACCATTAAAATTTTAAAATGGCGTAAACAGGTCAAACATGGACAAGAACCGGATATCACCGAAAAAGGGGTTAAAAAGCTATTGATGTTTATTCGCATTGAATTACTGTTGATCGCGATCATTCCCCTTTTAGCTGTGTTGATTGCCAGGGGTAGTTGATAAAATATGGATTGATACCCTTCAATTCAATTTCAATAAAAATAATGGTGGAAATTATTTTTCCATTCAATAATCGTATTTTTGCATGCTGAATAAATTTTAATATTGACACACAATGAAAGCATTCTTTTCAAAGGAGTTTTACTATAATACAGTTGGCGAATGGGCAATAGCACTGTTAATCTTGCTTGGATCATTCGTACTTGCTAAAATGATCTACTGGATATTTGGCAATATCATTAAAAAAGTTACAAAAAAAACAAAGACTAAAATAGATGATGTTATAGTTGATACCCTTCGGGGACCTGTAATTCTGGGATTGACCATTTTCGGATTATGGTATGGTATCCGACAACTTGCTTTTCCAGAAGGTATTGATGAATGGATCACAAATGTTTATCATGTGATGGTAGCGATTACTATTACATGGCTTATCGCTCGATTGGTAGATGCAGTTATCAAAGAATTTCTCATTCCTCTTACTGAAAAATCAGAATCTACAATGGATGATCAGATCATCCCGGTGGTGAGAAAGGGTTTGCGGGCTGTCATCTGGATACTGGGTATCATTG
>JAIOTR010000288.1 GCA_021106665.1 Bacteroidales bacterium | reverse complement strand
GTTTTGAATACACTTTTGAACTTTCCTGGAAACTTATGAAAGATTACCTTGAGAGTATGGGAGTCACTACAAAATTTCCCAGAGATATAATTAAAAACGCCTTCCATTATGAAATAATTCAAAATGGAGAAGTGTGGATGGATATGCTGGAAAAAAGAAACTTATTGGCACATACATATGATGAGAAAAATTTTGATGAAGCATTATCAAAAATTAATGAAGAGTATTTAGCAGAAGTAAAAAAGTTATATCAATACTTTTTAGGTCTAAAATGAAATATGGAATCCCAGATAAAAGCCTGAAAATGATAATCGATGTGATTTCATCATTTGAATCCATACAAAAAGCCTTTTTTTATGGATCCCGCGCAATGGGCAATTACAAAAACGGATCGGATGTCGACATCGCAATAAAAGGTGCAAATATAACATATGATACTGTCCTAAGGCTTTCTTCCATTTTAAACCAAGAACTTCCTCTCCCATACTTTTTCGATGTAACCCATTATGATACCTGTCAGAGTGAAGAACTGAAAAATCATATCAATGAAGTTGGAGTGCTAATCTATTCAAAAAACAATTAGTTAAATCATGTTCTGGATCATATTCTGGATTGTCATTTATCTTTTATTGATCATTTACCTGACCATGCGTCATGTAAGGTCTACCGATATTGAAAATTACCTTGTCAATAATCGTAATACAAAAACCTTCCCGCTGGTTGCTACTACCCTTGCAACTTTTGTTGGTGGAGGCACTTCAATTGGTTTGATGGCAATGGGTTATGAATCTGGATTTGCTGCAGTTGGAATTGGAATCGCTTATGTAATTGGGTTTTTTATTTTATCTCGCTTTGCTGCAAAAATGAACAGACTGGGAAGACGGGAATCACTTTATTCATTTCCACAATTTTTAAATTCCAGGTATACGGAAAAGGATGATCCAAAATTTGCACGTTCATTTTCATCTGCCATTAGTGGCATTAACATATTTATCTTCTTTTTCTTATTATCCGCTCAATTTGTCGGAATGGCTTCCCTCCTGAAATACGCTTTTGACATTGGCTATATTTCCGCAGCTATTATATCATGCCTGGTGGTAATTGCTTATACTGCTTTTGCCGGATTATCAGGTGTTATCATCACCGACCTCATTCAATTCATCATCATTGTGATCATGATCATTATTATTTTCATTCCTGGTGTTTATGCTGACACAGAGGGATTAACAAGGTTGACAGAATTGCCAAAAAACTTTTTGAATGGATCATTTTATGGTTGGGCTTTTCTGATTGCACTTCCATTATTCCTCTCCCCATCGGTATTAATACGAATGGATCTATGGCAGCGGATTTTAGCAGCAAAAGATGAAAAAACAGCAAAACGGGTCAGTATTTTATCCGGATTAGGTATGCTGCCGTTTTATATTATTTTTCCCTTGGTGGGGATGGCTTTAAAACTTGTGTTGGATGAAACAATTGAACCTAAATATGTAACCTACCTTTTCCTGGAAAGACATAGTACGGAATTCATACTGGGCTTCGCTGTGGTGGGCTTGATGTCGGCCCTGATGTCTTCAGGAGATAGTTTTTTAAACCTGGTTGCCATTTCATCCATTAAGGATTTTGCAGGTTGGCGGAAACAAAAATCCTTATCTGATAAAAAACATATTCATAAAGAAATCAGGATTGCAGCTATTATTTTTGGGATAATTGCCCTGGGCCTAGCTTTGATCCTTCCGAAAATTGTCGACCTGATGGTAGTTGGGATTGCCACTATCACCATTTTTGTTCCCATCACTTTTTTGGCATTGATAAAAAGCGAAGTGTATAAATACCGAAAAATTGCCTTAGCAAGTATCATTGGTGGTTTTGTAGTGAACTTATTCTTTTTTACCTGGGGAACAATTTATCCGGAGCAATTTGAGCCGAAATCATCATTTATTCCGGCAGTTATTGTTGCAACCGTGGTATTGATTACCGGCTTATTGACCAAATCAAAAAAGGCAAATTAATTCTTGGCACTCATTTTGTAAAAATCAAAAGAAAATTAGTATCAAATTTTAATTAAACATAAAAACATCTTTAAAACAAAAAATACAAAACTCCGTTTTTAACAAAATCATACCATATAGAACAGGCTTTACCCAATAATAATTCTTAAAACTTTATAACATGAAACGAATAGCAATTTGTATCGTTATAAGCCTGTTTATTGCTTCTGCTACATATTCACAAGGAAATTATTTTTATGATATTACAATTACAGGAAAACAAGGATCGCCACTGAGTGGGGTTAAGGTCTGGCTTAAAGAAAAAAACAGCGGATTGACCATTATAAGATATTCTAATTATGCCGGAAAGGTAACTTTTGATATTCCTCCCGGACACTGGTCAGTCAATTTGGAAGGATTGCCAGACTATGATGAAATCGAACTGAAAGATAAAGAAAAAGGAGGGCGTTCTCTGACTTTATCATACGACAAGGAAAAAATAGAAGACGAAACAAGGATCATCAGCTTAAGGCCATCGGTTATATTTTCAGAAATATATCAAGATAAAATAAAGGTTAGAATGCCGGCAAGTGACAGTTGTATTGTTAATGTCAAGCTTTATGACCTTGGTAAAAAACCTGTTAAAAAGGCATCTGTTAATCTTGTTGGGATTGACTACGCTTTAATGTATAAAGGAAAAACTAATTCTCTGGGAATTGCCACATTTTATGTTCCCAAAGGTGTTCGTTATGCCATTGATGTGGATGACATAGAAAATTTTGGTTTCACACAAAAACTGAACTATTCAGGAGTACAAACAGTTTCATTGGAATATCAGCCAACTTATATTACCGAAACAAATATTAATGACACTATTAGGCAGGACTTGCAGAAACCAATCAGGCCTACGACTGCCCGAACACTTGCAGAAATCTATGTAATGGACATTTACGGAGAACTTATGGCTGATGAAAATGTTTTCCTTCAGAAAATTAAAACAAACGAAGTTTATATTGCAAAAACAGATAAATCGGGAGTTGCAACCTTCCTTATACCGAGGGGTGATAAATATTTGCTGCATTTCGATTACCAGCGCGATGTAGATGTCTTGAGACTAACTCACATACAGGGACTCAACAGCGTGCAATACCAAATAAAATATATTCCAGATCCCAAATTGCAATATCCTGAAAATTTTATTCCCAAGCCGGATGAGTTGTTCCTAAGGGGATTTGATAATTTCATTACCAAACAATTTCCTGATCCGAAAGAAGAAAAAGCAGGTTTTTTCCTTAATTGGGGAAATAACAAGGTGAATGAACGATCAAAAGAGGCTGTTCTTGAAATAGGGTTTACCACAACAGCTGACAAAACATTCATCAATAACAAAGTAGATGTAAACCTTGTTTTTGTAATCGACAAAAGCGGTTCAATGGCTGGATACGACAGGATCGAATCACTGAAAGAGTCCATGATCAAATTCATCGACAAGCTGGCACCACACGACCATGTTTCAATAATTGTTTTTAATGAAGATGCATATTTGGTAATGCCGTTACAGGAAAAAGGAGATGGTAAGAACCTCAAATTTATTATCAACGAACTGGAAGCAGGAGGTTATACAAATATCTATAAAGGCATGGTGATGGGATATGAAGAGTTGCTCAAACATTTTGATGAAAATAAGATCAATAAGCTGATCCTGCTGACTGATGGTTATGGGGAAACCGAACCAGCAATTGTCATTGACAAATCAAAAGAGTACAATGCAATGGGTCTTGGTTTGTCAGCTATTGGTGTTGGCGAAGATTATAATTACGCGTTGTTGTCACTTCTGGCAGAAGAAAGTAATGGACTGATGACCCATGCAGGGGAATCTGGGGAAATTTATTCTGCATTTGAAAAGCAACTTTCAAGTCTGATCTATCCTATCGGCAGAGATGCCAAACTTGAAATAGTATACAATAAAAAGGTTGAGTTCGATCAGTTGTATGGATTTCCGGTAAAAGTGAAAGAAAACAATAAAGCCGTTATAGAAATTGGAGACCTTTATATGGGCATGAATAAAATAGCGTTGGCTCACTTTGTTTTAAACAAGCCTGATAAAACCATCGAAGATAATCCGGTAGAGTTTATTTTCACCTGGTTCGACATCGAAAAACAAGAATATGTTGAGATACGGCAACAGGCAAAACTTGAATGGGAGGAAAAGACTGAAGATATCAAAGCAATCGTTGATAATCAACAGAAAAAACATTATGCCATTGCTATAATGAACCAATCCATAAAAGTAATGGCTGAAGCCTTTGCAGCTGAAGATGTACAAGGGGCTAAAAATGCCCTACAAAGAGCTAGTGAGCAGGTGAAAGACATCTACCGCAAAGCTGATGATGAAGATGTACAAAAGCTGATTGACAAAATGGAGGATTATGCTATTTCAATTGATAACTATATCAGAAATAAAACAAAAAAATAAATATGAATATCTTGTTTTAAAACCGCCAAGCCACACCGTGCCAAAGGACAGTGTAAAACACATATTTTTATCTTTTGTAATGCAGTCATGCTACACCCCATATGGGATTTCATACAATTTCACCTCAGGTATCCCGCTTAACATTCAATCTCATGAAAGAATACAATGTTGATGCGAATATCAGGATGCTGCCAATGAAAAGGGTCAGCCTTTTTGAAGATGCAAATACACTGGAAAAAATGATTGCGACAGCAGTTAATGTGCTTGAAAATTTAAAAGCCGGAACCTGGGAAGTTTATGAGCACCCGGGAATGATCGTTGAGGGAGAGGAGCCACACTGGCATATTGGCGCTGAGAATGATGCCGAATATAGAGACCTGGTTACTAAAGCCCTTACAAGTAAAGAATTGCAGGAGGTAATAGAACGACGGAATATAAAATTGGTTGGATACAGGGATTTGAAGTTTTGGCAGTAGTGGTAATTCCATGAAATTATTTCACTTCTAAAATACTGCTCGAATTCTCAACTGATTTATTGACTTTCCTTTACACATTGACTACTTTTGCATATTTAAGATGTGGATATGCAACCTGGTAATTGCAATAACTGTCTTAAATAAAAACCATATTAAAATGACATACTCAAAAAGCAAATTTAATATGGAAAAATATATACTTTTTTTCTGTATTTTATCCCTTCATTCATTAATGGGTTATATTCCGGCGATTTCACAAAACATTCCTGATTTCCTGGTTAATGAACAAATAAGCATTGATGGATCAGAACAATCTTCACCGTATATTGATGGAGATGGCAAGGGGAATTATGTAATTACATGGATGGATAACCGCAATGGTACCGACCACAACATCTATGCACAAATATTCCTCAATGACAGTACACCTTTGAGCAATAATTTTGTTGTGAATGATGATGAAGGTACTGCTCCACAATATGGCCCTGCCATCGCAGTTGACCCTAATTTGAATTTTGTGGTCACCTGGTTAGACAGGAGAAATGGTTTTGAATGGGATGTTTATGCTCAGCGATTTTCAAATGACGGAACACCACTGGGAAGTAATTTTAAAGTGAATGAAGAGCCTGGTAATGAAGAGCAGGAAGACGCCACTGTTTCAATTGATAGTTGTGGGAATTTTGTGATTGTTTGGACTGATGAAAAAAGCGGTGACTGGGATATTTATGGTCAACGATATTTGGCTGATGGTACAGCTATAGGCGGAAATTTTAAAATCAACGATGATGAAGGAAATGAATCGCAGTACTGGCCAACAAGTAAAGGTGATAAAAACGGGAACTTTATTGTTTCATGGGTGGATAAGCGTTTCAATGATGATTGGGATATTTATGCTCAACTTTTTTTGGCAGATGGCACAGCTTTAGGGAATAATTTCAAAGTGAATACCGACGCAGGAATTTTTACCCAGTTGCGCCCCGACATTACAATTGAGGAAAACGGAAACTTCATCATCGCCTGGGAAGATAAACGAAGTGGAGGCTGGGATATATATGCTCAACGATACCTTAGCGATGGGACAACGCTTGGGGGCAACTTCAAAATTAATGATGACACTCCAAATACTAACCAGCGGAATACTTCTATAACATCAGATCTGGCAGGGAATTTTGTGGTTTGCTGGGGGGATGACCGTAATGAATATCAGGATATATATGCTCAGCGATTTGATTACAATGCAACTCCACTTGGAATTAATTTTCTTGTGAATATCGACACGGTCATTTCATATCATCACGAATCTAAGATTTCAACGGATGAAGGCGGAAATTTTATAATCATCTGGGAGGATCACCGATTTGGATTTAACGGAGATATATTTGCCCAATTCTATTTAAATGATGGAACAGCAGTAGGTGATAATTATATCGTGAATGATGATGTAGGCAGTGCAAATCAAATTGGACCTTCGATAGCAAAAGATAGCAATGACAACTTTATAATAGCCTGGGTTGACAGTCGCAACTACTATACGGATATATACGTTCAGCGTTTTTCGAGTGATGGCTTTGCCCTGGGAAGTAATATTTTAGTGAATGATGACACTTCAGGATATGCAATTTACCATGGGCCGTCTGTTTCAGCAGATGCTGCCGGGAACTTTGTTGTTGCCTGGGACGATTATCGTTATGAATATTGGGGTGAAATTTATGCACAGCGCTTTTCAAGTAACGGTACAGCATTGGATTCCAATTTCAAAGTAAATAACTTGGGTGCCGGTGTGGTTTACGGAGCAACAGTAGTGTGCAAAAAGAACGGAGACTTCATTATAATCTGGGGGGACTCCGAAGATGGTGGAAAGGATCCGTTACATTCTCGATATTTAAATGAAGGGAAAGGTTTGAAATACGAACTATTAACAGAAAACAAAGGTAGTGAGCCTGATATCTGGGCACAACAGTACTTGAGTGACGGTACAGCATTAGGGATTAATTTTAAAGTAAATGATGATGTGGGAAATACTGATCAAACCTCTCCTGCAATTGCCATTGATTCCAGTGGAAATTTTTTCATTGCATGGGAAGACAACCGTAATGGTGATTGGGATATTTATGTGCAACGCTATTTAAGTGATGGAACACCATTGGATTCCAACTTTAAGGTGGAAGACAGTGTGTTTAGTGATTATCAGCGAGTACCATCCATATCATCTGATGATATAGGAAATTTTATCATTAGCTGGATCGATAAGCGCAACGGCAACTGGGATGTGTATGCTCAACGATATTTAAATAATGGAACT
>JAIOTR010000218.1 GCA_021106665.1 Bacteroidales bacterium | reverse complement strand
ATAAATTATAAAATTTCCGGAAGTGGAAATTGCATCGTTCTTCTACATGGATTCCTTGAGTCACTTCTGATTTGGGATAATTTCACAGATAAGTTATCATCTGAATTTAAGTTAGTCGCCATAGATCTTCCGGGTCATGGCAATACGGATAACTTTTCAGAAACCCATACTATGGAATTTATGGCCGAAACCGTTAAAGCAGTTCTGGACCATTTAGGTATTGAGGAGTGTGTAATGGTTGGCCACTCCATGGGCGGATATCTTACCCTTGCATTTGCTAAACAATACCCGGAAATGCTAAATGGATTTTGTTTGTTTCATTCGCAGGCTGCAGCTGATTCAGTCGAAGCAAAACAAAACAGGGACAGAACAATAAAAATTGTTATGGACGACCGGAAAGGATTTATTCGAAATTTTATTCCTGACCTTTTCGCACCTTCAAACAGGGAAATTTATAAAGATGAAATTGAAGTTTTGAAGAACCGGGCCAATGCAACTTCAAAAGAAGGAATTGTAGCAGCTTTAATGGGAATGAAAGAGAGGTCGGATAAAACAGATATTCTCAAAACTTTTGACAAGCCAATTTTGTATATTATCGGCAAAGAAGATTCAAGAATACCGGTAGATACAGCCTTATCTCAGTGCGCTCTTGCTAATCGTTGTACAGTCCACATATTAGGAGGCATTGGTCATATGGGATATATAGAAGCGAAAGACGAAACCTTGAGTTTTATAAAACAATTTTGCAATGATGTATTTCTATAATCAATCAACTTAAAACGAGCTTTTTCGGATTAGCCATCACTTATTCCAACGCCTAAATCCGAAAGAACTTGCAGACGACAGACCTATCAGGTAGCGGTAAGCCTACAGGGTTGATACCTGTTAGGTTGAAAATATTCTTGCCATTCAGGTTGAGCATAGGGTTGTGGATATGAAAACCTGAAAGGTTTTGCAACCAAACCTTTCAGGTTGAACGGTAGGATGTGGGCTGGATAACCTGAAAGGTTGCAACTATGCTGTATCATTTGAACTGCCGGGGTTTTTTCAACCTTTCAAGTCTCTGCCACACCGGCTTTCTTCGACTTGAAAGGTTTTTTACAATAGCCCATGGACGACCACTTACCGAAGCAACGTAACATTTCCCTTCAGAATAATGGGTCCCGAATAAAAAGCGTTTTTAGTTCGTGTTTTAGCGTTTATAACCCAGATGTATACTTCCATAGGACAGGGCTGTTGATGATAATTTCCATCCCAACCGGTATTGATACTCTTTGATAAAAATACCATTTCCCCGTACCTGTTGAAGATCATCATCTCATATTCAAGGTTTGCTTCGTACGAGGATATAGGAATAAAGATATCATTTACCTCATCGCCATTGGGAGAGAATGCATCAGGAACATGTATTTGAATATACTCAGGCTCAATAAGTATCGTATCCGACGATTTGCATCCTGTATCATCAGTAACCTCCACCCAAAATGTTCCGGGCAATTCAGTTATATAATCAACCGAACTGCTTCCATCCTGCCAAATATAGGAAGTATAACCCATACCCGGATTCAAAGTTATACTTGTACTTTGTTTTATGATTGTATCATTACCAAGGAAAATATCCGGCAGGGGTTGAATTTCAACATATACCGTATCCTGATCAACACCACAAATATTTGAGACATCAACCCAATAATTACCTTCCTCTTTAATTGTAATATCAGGCAATATCAATGTTGGATCATTCATCCACTTGCAAGTTGAATAATCCCCATTGGCATTCAAAATCACTGAATCATTTTCACAGATTTTCAAGTCATCGCCTAAATCCACAGAAGGAGGAGAATAAACTTCAATGGTTTTATATAAACTGTCTGATGTATTGAGGTAATATAACACCAGTTTAATTTCATATGTTCCCGTATCGCTATATATATGGGATGTTTCAAAGGAAAAAGAAATGTTGTTTGCGCCACTTTCCGGATCCCCGAAATCCCATTTCACATTTTCAATATTCGTTGTATCATTGAGTGAAAAGTAAATCTCTTCACCGACACATTCATTCTCAAATTCAATCCAGAGATTATTAAAATAACTTTGAATGAAAGAAGGTAATCCCCACTGGCAAAAATCACCTGAATTTAAATTTACCGCATTTTCAACGAATTCACATTCAAGGCCTGGTAAGGAAGGCTCCGAAATTGCGGCCAAATAGGTTTTCTGTTTAATAGCCATATAAATCCTTCCATCTGAAGCCATTTGTAAAGCGCCCCCAAGAGAATTGGGTTCCTGGAGTTCCCCTATGATGGTCCTTGAATTTATAATTTCTTCTACTGATCCTGCGTTCAAGTCCCACTGATATATTTGAACACTGTACCTTTCTGTTGCATATAAATATGCTGCATCACGAGAAAACTCAACGCCGTAGGGTTGGTTTTCCATTGGTATCTGAAAAGGATCGCTAATAACACCTGTTGAATTATTAAAATCAAATACCTCAAATAAATTCATTCCCTGAATAGCTACTGCCAATTTTGCACCATCGGGTGAAATTTTCATATAGCCCTTTCCCTCCAATAAGGCACCACCATGATACAATCCTACATTTGAAATAACAGGATTGGATGTACTGATACCAGCGGAAGTTACGAGATACGACCTGAAATTGCTGCTTTCCCATTCATGACCAATCACCCAGACACCATAATCGTTTTGGTGCTTAACAGAAGTGATCCGTTCTGTAGTTGAACTAAAAAGAAGAACATTTTTATCAGTTATAGCACCCCAACCCTCGTTTAACAACATGTCAACTTTTGAATAACAAAAACCAATGCCTTTCCCTTTTTTATCGAGGTTGCTCACAGTAAAAATGTAGTATGTATTTGTATCTCCGGGTACCGGTACGATCACTCCTGACTGGGTTGAGGATGGGTCGCCATATAATCCGGTTCCATTAGGCATCACAAGATGTTGTCTGTCATATACAGTAACGCCATCGGTATAAAGCATCAGGTTGCCATATTTATTTGAAATCGTTGAACAACCCTCTGTTGTTGACAAAGCACCGGACATTGGTTCAGGATATCCGTTATGAAATCTTAAACCCGCATTTTGTCCGAAGTACCAGTTCAATCCTTCTTTTTGGGCAAAACAAAAACCTGAAGCCAAATAAAAGATAATCGTTATGGTTAAAACGGATCTCATGAGGTTTTAAAATTAATATTTTATAAACTTTTTAGTAATATATTCATCAATAGTTTTAACACTTATCAAATAAAATCCTTTCTTCAAATTATTTACTTCAATGCTATTATTTTTGTTACCAACATATCCTTTTTGAACAAGCTGTCCGATGCTATTATATATTTCATAACGTAAATCTTCAGGAGTATATGATGTTTTCACAAATAATTTACCTCTTACCGGATTGGGAAAGATTGAAAATATTTGATCAGAATCAATCTGTTTTTGAGTTCCTGACCATGTTTCTCCGCAAGGAGTAGAATCGTTATCATAATACCACTGAAGTTGTTCAATCCTCTCCTTTAACAAGGTAACACTGGATAAATGATCTCCTTCATAATCCCTTGCAAAAACAAATGCCAGATCGAGTTGAATGGTATCGTCCGGATTAAAATCAAATGGCCCTATTGTTCCAATTCCCCGTCTGTCTCCCGGGTCAATTTCGGCACTTACTTCCGACCATTCCAGAGGATTATTCGGATCTCCGGGATACTGGTATTTGACAGGTATATCTCCTCCATAACCATTCCCTCCGTATGTAACTGATGTACTATCCTTCCATAAACCATTCATAATGTAGTAATATTCTTCAGCAAAATGCGGATCACTCATAGAACCTCCTGTATATAAGAGCCCAATAAAAGAAGACATGTCATGATTCAGATAGGTGAATCCCTGTGCAGGAGGATAATTCAGGTAACCGAATGCTGTATCAGGGTTCCACAAAGTACTGTTTTCATCATAATTATCACCATTATAAGCAAAAAAAGAATTGAGTGAAGTATCGCAACCGATAAAGTCGTCCCAGGGATTTCCCAGGTCCAAATCAACAAAGCCGGAGATAAAGAAATCATGGTATGCAGTATCAGACCTGTTGATTATATCATAATGAAAAAAAATGGAATTATTAAATATTGAATCCTGGGGGCAATCATATCCATAAGCGGTAGCATGTACCTCAACTCCTATTTTTTGGCCACCTGTTTCTTCATGTGCATACAGATCGTCATTGTATATCATAAAGACTCCCTGATCGCCCCTGATGGCAGGAACATCGCCCGAAAGCGGATCATAATTTCCATCTTCATCGTGATCAATAAAAGGAGCCAGATGATAATCTTGGCCAAACTGGGCATTTCCATGTGCAGGCCAAGAAATAATATTATCTATCGCTTCATAATTAGGTTTCCACCAGTTTTGTTTGTGGTTTTCCAATTCTTCACGATTAAACTTCCAAACTTTGTTATAGTCGATCATCTGCTGATTTTCATAAGAATCACCACAAGGGCCTACATAATAATCTACTCCAATCTGACGGTACCGTTCACCGGCAAGATGCAATTCATCATTTTCATCCATTCCTCCCATCCATAAAGTGAAAGCAAAAATGGAGTTTGCCCTGCTACCAACCGGAACTTCAAACCCTGTATCAAATTCCGGCAAAGTATTAAACTGGTATCCAAATGCATTCATCACCGCACTTATATTATTAACATTGAGATAATCCCTGCCATAGTTGGAGACATCAATATATAAGTACCCATATTCCGACAATAATCCGTTATCCAAATCCTTAAGAATATACCTTACAGAATCTAACCCCATATAATAATAATACGAATAATATGAAATAATGCTGTCGGTATAGGATACCTCTCCCACCTCCGAATTCCATGCAAAAAAGATTTCGATGGTATGCCCTTCCATACCCCAATCGTTTAAAAGTACATTTACAGAAATTGTATCACCGGCCAGGATTGAAGCATAATCATCGGTTGTCTCAGGTGGTTTTTCCTGTGCTACTATTGCTATTGGCATTAAAAATATCAGTACAATTACATATATAGCTCTCATGCATTAAATGATTTTATTTGACAAACTTTCTCGTTATGTTGTATCTTATCGTTCTAATGTTAATAAAATATATACCTCTTTCAAGGTCTTCAACATCGATGCTATTAATTAAACTAAGCAATTCTCCTGTGCTGCATATCCTTCCTGAAATATTATAAATCACATAATTTCCCTCAGTAATCTCATTCGACAATTCAATATTCAATACAGTTTTCACAGGATTCGGATAAATTTTAATTGGATACGAGAATTCATTTTCTAAATATCCAGGTTCAACACAAGTATATTCTGCCTCCCATCCATTGAATACAATTGCATAGTCGGATGTAAAACGGACAAGTATTTGCCCGCTCTCGATGGTAACCGGCGGAGGAATATCATGTCCCCAGAATGTTTCTATCAAAACCGGCGGATATTCCGAAGCATCATAAATTTTCACCTGGTCGAAACCATATTCAAGATCAAAACTTGTGAATGTAAGTGTAATATGCTGGGCATTTTCAGGTTTGATCAGCCAGTAACAATCTGCGTTGTTCACGTAGTTTTTATCTCCGCTGCCGTCATCAATAGTTCCGGTAGAATCTGTTAATATAACAGTATCCTGGCAGTAAACAGGCAAGGTAATATAATAACCCGCAGCCCATCCATCTGCTGAATTCTGCTCATTGGTTTTAAACTTCAAAAACAACTTATTTCCCAAAGATTGGATTGGCGCAGGAATTTCATAACCTGTAAGTCCGGCTATTAAAATGTCCTCCTCCGAGTCGCCATCAAAAACAAATAGTGTATCATCATCTGCAACTTCGAGATAATGAAAATGAAGATGAATACTGGTAATCGAATCATAATAGTATTCTTGCGGATCGATCAACCATTTACATTCGGAATTATTTATATAATTATAAGGTCCGCTCTTATCAGAAAAATATTTAGCAATTGTATCATTAAAAACCGTAAGCAAATTACAAAATGGTTCATTATAAGACAGGTACTCAGCACCCCATCCCTGAGCAGTATTTAATTCATCCGATGTAAAAACAATCAATAGTTCATTTCCTGATGATGTTATTTGCTCCGGTATTTGATCTCCTGAAAAATTACCTAAAACCGGATCGGAGGTTGTACTTCCATCATAAATAATTACATAATCTTTATTTGTCTCTGTATCAAAGCGGGTAAACCAAAACTGAATATTGGTGATATCGGGATTGGCAGGTTTTATCAGCCATTCACAATAATTATTATTTTCGTAGTTGACCGGCCCGCTTCCATCGCTAAGAGTCCCTCTTAATACTGTTAATGTATCTTTTTCTATACAAAAAGGCGGAAAGTTTTCTTCCGGATAAATATTGATTACAGCAGCCTGGTTGAATGTAAAATCCCAGACATTTGGATTTAAGGTATCAATATGAAAAAAGCCATTGTACATTCCATTCCAGCCCCAGTTAAAATGAAAAAAGCTGGAATCCTGGTAACCATCACAAACAAATGAATGGGACTCCATAAAATTTCCACCCCTGTAAATAAGCGGTATATTCTGATCAAGGCATTTAATAAGAGAATCATTAAACGATATACTTGTGTCATACCTGTTAATATATTGAGCATTTTCGTTGTATCCGAAATAATTCATTAGAGCATATTGGGTGTCCCATGTATTAGCGCTTGATGAATTGGTTCCATAATTCATCTCTACAGATACACCTACATGATATACCAATTCAGCAATAGCGGGATTTGACATATTATAAATAGCGTTTACCATTTCGTTCCATTTATAATTTGTATTTCCAAAATCGGCAAACTCATAACCATAATCCGATTCATAACCAAACGATCCTTCGCCATATTCGGGATACCTGAAATAGAACATCACCTGTGCCATGGCGATGGCAACACATCCAGCAGGGGTATGGCCTCCATAGCTTTCAGGATCATCAGGACACATGATATTGTAATAATATGACTGACTCCAATTTGAAGTCAGTAAAGGAGCAACTCCTTTTTGGTCAGTGTTTTTCAGAAACTGCTCAGGCTTAAACGCCAGATAGTTATTCCACACTTTTAATATTTGAGGGGTTGCAGAAATATTTCTCAATTTAGCTTTGGTAATCTGTTCTGAGTAAGAATCCATCCATGCGGAAAATGCTAAAGGAAATGCTTCATTTGAAAAGTTTTCTTCGAATGAATAACCAAGAACCGGATAAACGCTATCATCAGCTGAAATAATGATAAATCCAAAATCCTGAAAATTAAATACGTAATACAATAATTCATCCTCATTATAAAAAGTATGGTATTCCCTAACAATTATATCATCATATTTTACATCCACGAAATAGTTGATCTTTTCAAAGTAGAAATTTTTAGCCAGGGCTTTGGCTGTATGAATAGTGATAGGATTTGCCATACAAT
The DNA here is from genome assembly GCA_021106665.1 of Bacteroidales bacterium. Taxonomy (GTDB): domain Bacteria; phylum Bacteroidota; class Bacteroidia; order Bacteroidales; family JAADJA01; genus JAADJA01. The sequence goes on along the minus strand of JAIOTR010000218.1, from coordinate 500 downwards.
AATTAGAAACGAAAAGAAGGATAAAAAAAGTTGGTAATATTTTTTTCAATAAATTAAGCATTGCTAAAATTTTTAATAAAACCCTGCCAACAGCCTATGAACAAGCAGCATCGGAGCGGGTTTTTGTTTATTATCACCATGCTGACAGGGTTTAGTAATAAAAATATAAAAATATAACATATATTCCAATATCACAAATGAAAACAAGTTAACGGTAAGATCAAATCAGGAAACGGTAACTTCAGTTTGAAGTTCGAGGTTCGATGTTTGAAGGGTAGGTCAGTCTGAGTGAAAATAACCTGAATAGCAGTGAAGGGTATTTTTGTCAAAAGACTGCGGGAGTGGGGAGAGGTATTTTGAACTTCGGAGTTTGGAGTTCTTAGTTTTACAGTTTGATATCAGTCATCACAGAACTCTCCGAAGGAGTCCTTTGGACAGAACACTAAACCATGAACAGTTCACTCATAAAAATGCATCTCCTTCATGTATTCCCAAACTTT
>JAIOTR010000434.1 GCA_021106665.1 Bacteroidales bacterium | reverse complement strand
TAAAAGAACATTGTAACAATTTTTTTCATTAAAGCCACCTCCAAAATGCGCTGTATTATTGAGGAACAAGTTCGCTTCAATGGTAACCTCGTTATCGTACGCATCAATAATACTCAATCCGCCACCAAAAACATTGGTGCCCATTCCGGAATTGTTTGAAAATTCATTGTATCTGAATTCCATATTAGCTGTAGGAAAGAAGCATACAACTCCGGCTCCCCAGCCAAAATTACCACAGGAAACCTGATTGTCGCTTATCAGGTTGCCCTCAAATTCAATTATTCCGGGATATTGGAAATGGACACCTCCACCATCGGCCTGTTCATCAGATGAAGTATAATTATGACTGATTGTATTGTCAGTAAAGTATGCATCAGTATACAATAAACTTACACCTCCACCGAGTGAAACATTATTTGATGAAGTCGATGAAGTCGTGTTAAAACTAACAGTGTTTGAGTAAAGGGTTGCGATGGCATTATAAAATCGTATGCCTCCACCTATGCTATATGTGAGCCCTTCGGATTGGTTATTTTGGATTGTATTATTCGAAATAAAACTCACCGAACTTTCAACAAATACACCTCCTCCCAATGCAGCTTCGCTATTTGACAGTACTGTATTATTGCTGACAATATTATTATAAAAATACAAGGTATCCGGAGGATTATTGACGGATACGTTTAGAAAACCTCCTCCACCGCAAAATCCAGTTTCACTGATGCAATGATTATCATCAATGCGATTATTGCAAACCCTGGCATTACCCCATATCTCTACACCTCCGCCTGATGCATCTCCTGATCCGGCTATTGCATGATTATCACGAATAATATTATCGGTGACAACCGTCCAGTAATAGCCAGTTTCATTGATGCTTGCCAATCCTGCACCCCAGGCATGATTTGAGTAGTTGACTTCGTTTCCTTCAATTATATTATGAATGATCTTTGCAGAGGCATAATAACAAACAATGCCGCCTCCGATCCGGGCGTCATCACTTGATAAATACATACCGGTACCACCTGTAATGGTAAAACCGCTTAGGACAGAGGTTGTGTCTTCCCCCGTTAGAAATGTTACAACTGAAGAATAATCAGGGTTAACCGGCTGGCTGCCGTCAATGATGGTGTTGTAAATATTGGCGCTGTCCGGGTCAAACAGATAATGGCTTGCCACGGTGATGGCTTTGCCATTGTAGTTAATGTTTTCAAAGTATGTTCCCTGTGCTACCAAAACCGTATCGCCGGTTGTTGCAACGTCAATTCCGGCCTGGATAGTGGGTTGGTCATCGGGTACATTGATGATCTGGCAATATAAGTTCATTATGCTAATCATCAGAATTGCGGCAAGTAAAATTTTTGTTTTCATGATGTTTCCTCCTTTATAATTTTTTTTTGGAATAAAATTACTTCTTTACAAGGGTGGAAATCTACCAGAGATATAACAAATGATGCAAGAAATATTACAATTTGTTTTTTCGGTACTACTACAAATTTAGTGGAACCAAACAAATGTGAAAATGATTAAATGCTAAAATGCGAGAATAAAAAAAGCAGTGGAACCGTTTTTTCTAACTATACTCTGAAGGTGATACGCCAAATTGTTTTTTAAAACACTCGGCAAAGTAGGATGGGTTATTGAATCCTACTGCATAAGATATCTGGGCAATGTTGTCGCTTTTTTTCTTGATAAGTTGAGCAGCATGGCTTAAACGGATAGAACGTATGAATTCGTTAGCTGAAAAATTAACCAGCGCTTTTAGTTTGCGGTACAACTGCATTTGACTTACCGCCATTTCATTTGTAAACTGATCTACAGAGAATTCAAAATCATCCAGATGTTCTTCCACAGTGTCAACTGCTCTCTTTAGAAACTTTTGGTCCATCGAAGTAATTCCACTGGCAGGTAATCCCATTAATTGGGACAGTCCGATTTTTTCAGCATTTTTTAAAAACTGATCCTGAAGTTCATTCCTTTGTTTGATAAGGTTTTTAATCCTTATGAGTAGTTCATCTACATCAAAAGGTTTGGTAATAAAATCATCGGCACCGATCTCCAACCCTTCCATTTTACTTTCTTTACCTGCTCTGGCAGTAAGTAAGATAACCGGGATATGGCTGGTTCGTTCATCAGTTTTAAGTTTTTTACATAATTCAAATCCGTCCATTTTCGGCATCATCACATCGCTGACCACCAGGTCAGGGATTTTTTCGATGGATTTTTCAAATCCCATTTCCCCATCACTGGCCTCTGATATTTGATAATCTTTTATCAAGTAAGAGCGAATATAAGAACGCAGGTCGTCATTATCTTCTACGATTAAAAGCAGTGGCTTTGTATCTTTTTCTCCATCATCATCAGTGGTTAATTCTTGAGAATTAGATTCGGTGAATTGAATTATGTGCTCTGCCGGTTCAATCATTTCATCAGGTTCTATGGAATCAACAATTTCCTCAGGTTTTAAGTGCTCGCTTCCAAGAGGAAAGTAAATAGTAAATTTAGTTCCCTTTCCTTCGTGACTTTCTACCGTGATACTTCCATGATGCAACTCCACAAGCTCTTTTGTAAGCGCCAATCCAATGCCAGTCCCTTCCTGGTCTTTTGAGAAGGAATCATCTGCCTGGTAGAAGCGGTCAAAAATGTGTTCCAATTTTTCTTGTGGGATGCTGCGACCGGTATCGGAGATGGAGATTTTCACCCCCCTTTGTCCCCCCTCAAAGGGGGAAAATGTTGTGGGTAGGGTATCCCCCCTTGAGGGGGGCAGGGGGGTGATTTCCACTTCAATCCTCCCCCCTGCTCCCGTAAACTTAAACGCATTCGACAACAAATTGTAAAGGATTTTTTCAATTTTATCTTTATCAACAAAAAGTTGGATATTTTCCTCAGTTGAATTGAATGTTAAATCAATTTTTTTCTGTTTAGCCAATGACTCGAACGATTGTATATATCCATTCACCAAAGCCACAATATTTTCCTCTTTTGCCAACAATTTCATTTTCCCTGACTCTAATTTGGAAAGGCTTAACAATTGATTGATCAATGTCTGCAACCTTCGGGCATTGCGTTGCATGATGTTCAGGTCTTGTTTGGTTTCCTCATCAGAAGTTTTTGAAAAAACTCTATGTAAAGGCCCAAGAATCAAAGTAAGGGGAGTACGGAACTCATGGGAAATATTGGCAAAAAACCGTGATTTCATGGTATCCAGTTCTTTCAGTTTTTCAGCTTCCACATGCTCAATTTCTAAATCCTGCTTTAAGCGTTGGCGTTTCAGGTCATATCTTCTCCACGCAACAATCAATCCAATGAAGAATATTCCATAGATCGTATATGCCCACCAGGTTTTCCAGGGAGGTGGAAGGATTGTTATTGCAATACTGGCTCCGGCTTCATTCCAGTAACCATCGTTGTTAGATCCTTTTACCCGGAATACGTATGATCCCGGCGGTACTTTAGTATATCTGGCAATTCTTTGGTTCCCTGAATATGTCCAATTATCATCAAGACCTTCAAGCATGTAAGCGTATTCGTTTTTTTGTGGATCAAAATAATCCAGTGTAGCGAATTCGAAAGAGAAAAAATTCTGATCATAATCCAGACGAATTTGTTTCTTGAACAATATGCTTGAATCAGGATTCATTTCCTTGTTACGGACTAAAAAACGGGTAATGACCACCGGAGGCGGTTCACGGTTCTCATAAAGACTATCCGGGTGGAAACTGAAATACCC
>JAIOTR010000242.1 GCA_021106665.1 Bacteroidales bacterium | reverse complement strand
CCAATATTAAAAAGATGGATTACGACATAATAATTATCGGAAGCGGACCAGGAGGATATGTTGCCGCTATCAGGGCTTCACAACTTGGATTAAAAACTGCCGTTGTGGAAAAAGCTGAACTGGGAGGTGTTTGCCTTAACTGGGGATGCATCCCAACCAAAGCATTGTTAAAAAGCGCACAGGTGTTTAATTATATCAGCCATGCTGCTGATTATGGAGTAACTATAACCGGTGATGCAAAACCGGATTTTAGTGCCATGATACAGCGAAGCCGCAGTGTTGCTGAAGGAATGAGTAAAGGCATTCAGTTTCTATTCAAAAAAAATAAGATTGATCATATACAAGGAACAGGAAAAGTGAAACCAGGCAAGAAGGTTGATGTAAAAGATGACAAAGGGAAAGTCAAGGAATATAGTGCTAAACACATCATCATTGCAACTGGCGCCAGGTCCAAGGAAATGCCAGGTTTTAAACAGGATGGGAAAAAAATCATTGGCTACCGTGAAGCAATGACATTGCCAAAACAGCCAAAGTCAATGGTTGTGATTGGCTCCGGCGCTATCGGTTCGGAGTTTGCATTCTTTTATAAATCTATCGGAACCGAGGTAACTATTGTTGAGTTTTTACCAACGCTTGTTCCTTTGGAAGATGAAGAAGTAGCTAAACAACTTGAAAGAAGCTTTAAAAAAGCCAAAATAAAAGTGATGACCAATTCATCTGTTGAGTCGGTAGATACCAAAGGAAAGCTTTGCAAGGTAAAAATTAAAACAAAAAAAGGGGAAGAGATCATTGAAGCGGAAACCGTTTTATCAGCAGTTGGAGTTTCGACTAATATCGAAGGAATAGGAATTGAAGATGTTGGGATAAAAACAGACAAAGATAAAATTGCTGTTGATGAATTCTACCGAACCAATGTCGAGGGTTTTTACGCCATCGGTGATGTTGTACATGGACCAGCTTTAGCTCATGTTGCTTCTGCAGAAGGAATTTGTTGTGTTGAAAAAATTGCCGAGCTTGATCCTGAGCCGATAGATTATGGTAATATACCTGGTTGTACTTACACCAATCCTGAGATTGCCTCTGTCGGGATGACTGAAAAGCAAGCAAAAGAAGCCGGTTACGAAATAAAAGTTGGAAAGTTTCCTTTCACAGCATCCGGTAAGGCAAGCGCCGCAGGAAATAGGGATGGTTTTGTAAAAGTGATTTTCGATGCAAAGTATGGTGAGTGGTTAGGTGCTCATATGATTGGAGATAATGTCACCGAAATGATAGCAGAAGCAGTTGCGGCCCGCAAGCTTGAAACTACAGGGCATGAAATACTGAAAACAATTCATCCCCACCCCACCATGTCGGAAGCGGTGATGGAGGCTGTGGCTGCAGCTTATGGAGAGGTCATACATTTATAATATTTTTTGTAATTTTGTTATAATAATGCTAAAGTATTTTATATTGATCAAAACATTGAACAAAAATCAATTGAAATAAAGCAGCGATGTAAGATTGCTACACCAGATACAATTATTGGAGCTACTGCATTATTATATAATCTCACTGTTGTTTCCAGAAACAACAAAGACTTTAAGAAAATTAATGGTCTAAAACTTTATAATCCTTTTGAATAAGTTGAATGGAAATCATAAAAACAAAGATAATCGACTTTTTGATAATCAAACCCAATGTATTCGAAGATAATCGTGGTTATTTTTTCGAATCATTCAGACTTGATAAATTTAAAGAGGCAGGTATTAACCTGGATTTTGTTCAGGATAATGAATCCAAATCTCAAAAAGGAGTTTTAAGAGGACTTCATTTCCAGAACCCGCCATATGAGCAGGGAAAACTTGTACGGGTAGTCACAGGCGCTGTATTGGATGTGGTAGTTGATATCAGGAATGGTTCAAAAACTTATGGAAAATGGTTATCACAGGAATTATCCGAATCGAACAAAACCATGCTCTGGATTCCGCCCGGTTTTGCCCACGGATTTTTAACATTAGAAGACAATACGATCTTTCAATACAAATGCACCAATTATTACAACAAAGAATCGGAAGGAAGTATATTATGGAGCGATCCCGACCTGGGTATCTCCTGGAATATTAAAAACCCACTGGTATCATTAAAAGACCAGTCAGCGCCAAGATTCAAAGATTTCCAAAGTAAATTTTAAATTCTGCAATTTTTCAAAGAACATGAGAAAAATATATTTACTTAGCACTATAGTTTTATTCGCAGTAGCTATTTTTTTAGTTTTTATCTTTTCTTCCGACAAGGAAAAAATCTCAAATAAACAATACAGGGAAGCCTTTCAAAGAAATTATAAGATATTTACTCCAGATATTCCCAAATCAATTGATTTTGCAAGTGAACCAGCTCCGCTGGATATTTTTTATGTAAAAGAAAAACTTGACAGGGAAATACTGATCAATACCTATTGGCATACATCAACTATCCTGCTCATAAAAAGGGCTAACAGGTGGTTCCCTGTCATTGAGCCAATTCTTGCAAAAAATGAAATTCCGGATGATTTTAAATTCCTGACGCTGATTGAAAGTGGATTGATGAACGTTGTTTCACCGGCGGGAGCAACCGGCTTCTGGCAATTCCTTGAAAAAACTGCCAAAGAAAACGGGCTGGAAGTAAATAAACGAGTTGACGAAAGATATCACGTTTCAAAGGCAACTGAAGCTGCTTGCAAGTATTTAACCAAAGCCTACAAAAAATTCAGCAACTGGACATTGGTTGCTGCTGCTTATAATGCAGGTGGAAGAAGAATTAAGGAGGCCATTCAGGATCAAAACACTTCTGATTATTACGACCTTTTCCTGAATGATGAAACATCAAGATATGTTTACAGGATATTAGCTATAAAAACGATTTACGAAAATCCTACAAAATATGGCTTCTATTTGCGTGAAGCAGATCTTTATCCTGTAATTCCGACCAAAGAAATTAAAGTAACTAAGTCAATTGATGATCTGGTTGGATTTGCTGCTGAAAATAATATCAACTATAAAATCCTTAAAGAATTCAATCCCTGGCTAAGATCGGATAAATTACCCATCAGATCCGGTAAATCATATGCAATTCAAATTCCTGAGAAGGGTTACATTCAGATAAATAAATTAAAATCGAATGTTGAGGATTTTAATGCCATTTTTAACGATACATTAACAGTTGATCAAATAGAATAAAAAAATGGAATTTGACGATCACATAGAATTACCCGAAGGCGATTTTATTCCTGGTATTTACAACTATTGCAACCGTTGGTGTGAACGATGTTTGTATACTGAAAAGTGTAGGTTATTTGCCGATGAGAAGATTTTTATGAAAGAATATGAGGCTCAAAAAAGACGTGAAAAATCAATAGAAGAAAATAAAGACTTCTGGGATCAGGTAAATAAAACAATCGAGGAAGCAGCAGATATTATTGATGAGGAAATACCACTCATGAAAAACGACGAATCTTCTTTGTTCGGACAATGGGATGATGATGAAGATGCTGAAGAAGCAATGAAAGACCATAAAGAAAAACGTGAAAAGGCAAAGGAGCAAAATACTTCACAAGTTGCTTCAAAATATGAAAGGGCTGTGCATCAATGGCTGGAGGATAGGAAAGAAACTCTGAAACAGGATTACGACCCTGAAACAAAAGACATTAATGTCAGCTACCCCGGAATACTTGATAAAATCGAATTAAAGCAATTGACCGAATCCGTTGAAGTGATCCT
>JAIOTR010000334.1 GCA_021106665.1 Bacteroidales bacterium | reverse complement strand
CCATCTGTGTATCGTCGATAAAGATAATCATCCAAAAGTAATACCTCTTGAATATTTCTATCCAAAGGGATCTCATTCAAACTTTTCCAACTGCCAAAAGAAATCAATGATTCAGATAAAGCAGTAGCTTTTACAACAGTGGGGGGATCGGGTCTTGTATTTAACAAAATACCAGTTAACAGCAGACAGAAAACAGCAAAAATTATTTTGAATTTATTGGGGTATCCCATATTTGTAGCACCTTTTGAAATACAAAAATCATAGCCAAAGCAAGAAAAAAAATAACAACCCCATAGATTGTATGTACAGAATCAGCAGCCAAATCATATTGAAAATAGTACGAAGCTATTATCATTATAAAGACACGAACTATGTTCACGATAATTGCTATTGGTACAGCTGAGACAAACAAGGCAAAACGAAATATATTTTTTCTTAAAGAAAAATATCCCATCAGTAAACTCAGTGTCAGTAAGCTCATCAGTGATCGTATTCCTGAACACGCCTGAACAACCTGAAGTGTCTGATCAGGCAGATGAATAATATTGCCTTCTCTTAAAATTGCCAAACCAAACGATGATGCCAGTGACACGCTGAGTTCAGAAACTATAAGTTGTAAGGGCACTGTCAGAGATGAATAAATCTGCCCGGGAACTGGTATCATAAAGAACAGAAAAAACAATGGAAAAGCCAGTTCCTTCATCATTTCCCAGCCATAAAGAAATAATATGAGACCAATCAAACAAAATATCATGGAAGTTGCAGCTATTGTTGCTATACCGGCATATTTTGATCCAATATACAATAATAGCGCAAATACAAACCCAATAAGTCCCAGCCATGAATGCCTTATAAAAATTTGCTCAAGAACTTGTTTTTTTTGCCAGCAAATATATAAGACTACCGGTATGATAAAAAAACCATGGGAATATTCATCTGAACTTGACCAAAAGCTCCAGAGCCCGTTAAGAACAGGGAAAAACACGAACAAAAATGCAATCCCTAAAAAAATAATAATATAAGAATGAAATAGTTTAATTTGTAATTTAACCCAAAAACCTTAGCACTATCATTAAGCTTGATCTCACCATGCTTGTTACATATTTTCCTGCCCAAACCATAAATCTTAAATATGGATTGGGCAGGCTACTATTTTTATTGCCGGAAATCTAATACTGTAGAAGGCTTTTCTACTCCACCTGCAGCAAAACTAACAGGATAACCAGCGCTGGCAACACCTTTCGCATCAACCACAAACAGATAATATGCTTCACCAGTAGGAAATGAACCCTGGTTTACTGTGGCTGTAATTGATGTGCCACCAGATGACCAGGCGGTAGGGATTTGGATTTCACGGAGAGAACAAGAATCATAACTTGCGTTATCACCGATTTCTACTCTTGCCCATGAGTTATCAATATAAAAATCATCGTACCATAATTGTTGCCCAGTAGCTCCAGTCCCCACATAGTCATGAATATGAACATTATGTATATAATCTGCGTCATCTCTTAAATTTATACCAGTCTTACTAAAGTTTTTAATTATTCCCCCTTCTGAAGGTTTTTGCAACCAATAATAAGCTTTGGCATCAGTCGCACCTATAGACCCCTGGTCTACCGCTATAGAAACATTAACCCATATAGGACCAATAAAATCACCCGGAATCTGCGATACATCACAATAATTAGAATGAGCTAATATGTCACCCCCACTTGGATTTCTATACGTTTGATAGTATGAATATGTTTTTGTTCCGATAGCAGGAAAAGCTTGATTACTACTGTTTGGGTATGTCCAATGTAGTAATCCTATCATCGGAAATACATCAGAGGCATTCGGATTAGTTGAAACTGCCATCTCAACACCTTTAATTTGCCAATAAGGGTTCATTCCTTTTTCTCCCCACTTAATACGAATCCAATAATTTAGATAGCATTTGCCCGTTGACGCAAAGCCCACATTATTAATCCATGCTTCTTTAGAGGCAATATCTAAAGAACCTGTTGTTATACATTTCACTGACAAATTATGTCTTTGAATAGAATTATCAGTTATATCAAGTTCTTGGTCATATGTTGGACCATCCCTTTCCGTCCAATGAGCTAATGAATCACCAAGCGTTTGCCCGGCCGTACAATTCTCAAAATTATCAAAGTGAAGTGGCGCTGCAGTAGTTTTTTCTCCAAAATCAGAACCAGTTATAGTTATTAAGCTATTATGAGTCAAATTGTCGGATAACGAAGAAACAACAGGGTCAGCAAAAGCAGCTTCCAAGAGAAACATAAAAATTATAAACGACAATAGTATTGGTTTCATTATTAATCCTTTCCATTTTTAAAAATTGTTTTCATTTTTTGTTAAAATATCATGGAATAAATTAGCATGTTTTATGTCAATCTCCCAGATAACAACTATATCTTTTTCTTGCAAGGACAATGCCAAAGCGTCGGGTATGCATAAAATATAGAATAGAATTATAGTTCATAGCACATGAATTGATACCAAAATGATTATTGAATATCCATTTT
>JAIOTR010000317.1 GCA_021106665.1 Bacteroidales bacterium | reverse complement strand
TTAGATACGAAAAATGCATGGATAATCCGGACGGAATTAAATGGAGGTTTTCTCAAAGGGATGGCTATACCACAAATCCCCAGTGAATGTACTTTCGGATTAGCACATTCCCCAGCATTCCCTTAAATCCGAAAAAGCAGAGTTTTAATTATCACATCAATCAAAAACAACTCGATCCATCCCAGCAATGGGTACATAGTTTTTCTTTGGGCAGGCCGATGGCTTCTACCAGGTCATCCAGATGCTGGTCTTGTAAAGTTGTTGCGCCAATCTTTTCTTTTATTTTATCAATCATTGCATAATACTTGTCAGTGCCGGGTGTGGCGTATTCATCCAGGTGTTTGTCTTCAACTCCTTCCAATTCTTTAATGGCTTTGCGTCCTGCCAAATCAAGAGTGGAGCGCGAGCGCGAGAAATTCAGGAACTCGCAAGGAAAAATCAAAGTAGGACAGGCCGGGCGGATATGTAATTCTTTTGCACCATAGTCATACAGATTTTTGACATTATCCTGCAGTTGTGTCCCCCTTACAATGGAATCATCGCAGATAGCGATTTTTTTATCCTTTATCAGTGACTTAATGGGTATCAGTTTCATTTTGGCTACCAGGTCGCGCACTTCCTGGTTTTGCGGCATAAAGCTACGTGGCCATGTTGGTGTGTATTTTACATAAGCTCGTTTGTATGGTATTTGCTTTTCGTTGGAATAACCGATGGCATGAGCAATGCCTGAGTCAGGAACGCCTGAGACAAAATCAATTTCGATGTTATCCTTCTTTGCCAAAGCAGCCCCGCAACGGTAGCGGCTTTCTTCCACATTGATCCCTTCATATTCTGAACTGGGATAACCATAATAAACCCACAGGAATGCACATACTTGCATCTGCTTATTGGGCGCTCTTCTTTGCTCATATTCTTCTGCAGTTAAAAAAAGAATTTCTCCCGGTCCCAGGAATTTATCAATCTCAAATCCCAGGTTATCGAAGGATGATGATTCTGAACTGACGGCAAAAGCTTCTTCTTTTTTTCCGAGAATGATGGGTGTTCTTCCCCATTTATCACGTGCTGCGTAAATACCTTTTTTTGTAAGTATCAGTAGGGAACAGGATCCTTTGATTTTGTCAAATACATTTTCAATACCATCTTCAAATGATTTTTCTTCATCAATCAACATCGCGATCAGTTCGGATGGATTTGTTTCACCGGAGCTGGTTTCTGAAAAATGCCGGTATTGTTTTAATGCCCTTTTGGTAAGCTCTTCAATGTTATTGATCTTACTAACGGATACAATGGCAAATTCTCCAAGGTGGGAATTAATAAGAATGGGTTGGCTTTCAGTATCACTGATGACCCCTATACCGCTATTCCCATGGAATCTGGGAAGATCGGATTCAAATTTGGTCCTGAAATAGGAACTCTCTATGTTGTGAATGGCCCGTACAAAGCCATTGGAGTTTGAAACTGCCATCCCGCCCCGTTTGGTTCCGAGGTGAGAGTTGTAGTCGGTTCCGTAGAATAGATCGTTTACACAATCGGATTTAGAAATTGTACCAAAAAAGCCACCCATAAGAAATAAGTTAAAGGTTAAAAGTTAATAGTCAAACTTTAAGTGTTAATTGTTGTGCGATAGTTTTACCGTATTGATTTTATGAATGGGTTTGTATTACAGTGTTTACCGCACATTCCAATAACAGATGTATTATTGAAGAAAGCCGATGGCTAAACTATAACATTTCATGATAGGTTTTTATACCTGTTGACAAATTGTTAATGAAAAGTTAGTAACCGGTCACATTAAGACATCGAACCCCGAATACGGGAATTTAAAACAAAGTGACATTTCTCTTTGTGATTTCTTAGAGTCTTCGTGGTAGAAAAAAATTCCAAGTATTTGCCACAAAGGCACAAAAACACGAAGATTCACTAAGTCAAGCATTTAGCAAACGATGTCATTAGCAGCTTGTCGAAATGTGAATATCTTGGTATCGAGTATGCTTTGACAAACTACCAATGACCACTTTACATTAAATGTTAATTCTGAACCTATATAAAAGTGTTGGGTTACACTGAGGCTCTCGAAGTGTGAGCGATGGCTATTTGTTGAATAATTAATTTGTCTCTCAATAAGAGGTTTCTTTTCATAATCATGATATATGAAATTATCATCCATCTGCCACCGATAGCGCAAGGCAGTAAATGATTTTGGATCGGCACCGGGAATTATATTTTCTCTAAAATATACATTCTTTTTATCTTTCCCACACACCTCATCAACCAGTACAAAGGATTTCGGATTTGCCTGCCGGACAAGTAACTCCTGAAAATAAATATGTTCTGAATCTTTTGAATACCAGCTTCCAAGAACTTCGAATGATTCAGGAATGGCTTTTTCAATTTTCTTCCATCCATGTAAGTCAAAAGAGTGTGTAATATAACTTGCAGGAAATATTATATCTTGATTTTGGTATGAATTTATTGAATCAAAGACTTCAAAACTTTTTTGATCCGCTTCCAGAATTATTTGACCTTTATAAAACACACTATTTTTATCCTTGGCATAATAGTATTCGAAATTTTTCCCAACAAAATAAGAGGCAAAGCACTTGCAATTGCGGTTGCTGACCAATGGATAGCAAATTACCATGTTTCCTGAGCTGTTCCGATGATGAACGATTCCACCTTTTTAAGCAATACTTTCAATCATGGTTTTGCATATTGGATTTATGGTGTAATGGCAGGGCTCGCCGCAATTTTTATTTGGAAATGGGTACCTGAAACAAAAGGAAAATCATTGGAAGAAATTGAAGAATTACGGATAAATTATTAAATGCTGTTTATTTTCTGATTTTTTTAGTACAGATTAGTTAATAAAACGATGAAAACAAAAAAAACGCTACTATTATTACCACTGATCATTATAGCAATAGCAAATAGATGATAAAGAAGCTTGACAAGGCTCTGAGGAAAAAGATTTAATTGCCACTCACGCAAGCTTTAAGAATTATTATTACATTTCTATTGGTAATTTAACTTAAACAATTACTTTTGTTAGTGTTTTATTTACACTAATTAAATGCATAAGTTAAATCCATCTTTATCAGTTGATTGTGTAATCTTTGGTTTAGACACCAATGAACAATCTTTAAAAATTCTGGTTTATGAAAGGGAAATATTCCCAATTGAGGGTTCAGGAAACAAAAACCTGAAATTTCCCGGAAGTCTGGTTATTGAGGATGAAGATTTGGATGAATCTGCATACAGGATACTTAATGAGTTAACAGGCCTGAAAAATGTTTACCTGAAACAATTTAGTGCTTTTGGCAAACCGGATCGCATTAAATTTGACGAGGAGAGGGAGTGGTCGGAAAAACATTACGGAATAAAAATAAACCGGGTTGTTACCATTGCATATTATGCGCTTATCCGCATCGATAAACATAATCCCGAACAGAAACAAATAAAGGATAAATTGAGGTGGATTAATATTGATAATGCCAGCAATTTGGCATTTGACCATTCTCATATACTGTCAGTTGCTTTGGAAACATTGCGTAGGGATTTGATTTTTCAAAGTGCAATTTCATTAGAACTACTTCCAAAGAAATTCACGTTAAATCACTTACAATCCTTATATGAAATAATTCTGGGGAACAAGCTTGACAAAAGGAATTTTAGGAAGAAAATAGCCAAAGCCGGATATATTGTACCCATTGGGGAAAAACAAACGGGTGTAGCCCATAAACCTGCAATGTTATATAGGTTCGACAAAAGAAAATTCAATAAAAACAATGAGGGGATAGCAACTTTCTTTATATAAAGTAAAAAGTAATGAAAGGTATATTTAATAAAATAATTTCAATAAACCTGACAGATAAATCCCATAAGG
>JAIOTR010000368.1 GCA_021106665.1 Bacteroidales bacterium | reverse complement strand
TATCACGTACCTTTGAGTACTTTGGATTGTCATACATTTGTCCTACAACTGCCTGAAGATTACCTTTAAAAAGTCCATTACCAAAGGCAATTGTAAATAATCCTATTATTGTAACTGTAAGTGCCAGCCCAGGGATGAACATAATCGCATAACCAATGAACATAATAATAATTCCGAAAAGAATTACTAGCTTATATTTGTTAGTGGCATCAGCAATAAGTCCGCCAACCAGAGCTAAACCATATATACCAAAATAAAACCAGCTATAATAAATACCTGCTTCTTCTTCAGATAAACCATACCTTGCCTGAAGAAATAAAACAAGAATAGCCATCATGGTGTAAAAGCCAAATCGCTCTCCCATGTTGGAGAAAAAGGCTACCAATAAACCTTTAGGATGTCCTTTTAACATAATTTTAAGTTTTAATTTCTATTTGATTAAATTTACATTTTTCGATAAGCGTACAAAAATAGTTAAATATTTAAGTTGTCCTAATTTTGTTTATTCACAGTAATTCAATGTTTTGAGAGCAGTTTAACAGATTTTTATAAATTTATTGTAATAAAAATAATTAACCTTCGTCTTCATAAAGCATGACAATCGAATCGTTTAAAATAGAAGTACTTCCACTGAAGAATAAGTTGTACAGGCTGGCGAAAAGATTACTTGAAAATGTTCAGGAAGCGGAAGATGTGGTTCAGGAGGTATTTCTTCGATTGTGGGCCAGGCGCGACAGGCTTGATGAGTTACAAAGTATTGAAGCTTTTGCAATGACGATTGCAAAAAACCTGAGCCTGGATAAATTAAAATCAAAAGGATATAGATCAGAAGATCTAACTGAAAGAAATGAACAAATAATGAATACAACACCTTATAAAAGTCTTGAAATAAATGATTCGTACAAAAAAGTTTTGACGATTATAGATTCATTACCTGAACAACAAAGGTTGATCATTCACATGCGGGATATTGAAGATTATGATTACGATGAAATTGCTGGTATAATGAAATTAAGCGTTAACACTATCAGGGTGAATCTTTCGAGGGCAAGGAAAAAAGTGAGGGAAACACTTATAAAAACTTACGATTATGAATTTGCAAAGAATTGAACAATTAATTGAAAAATACGAAAGTGGCAAAACTTCATCAAAGGAGGAAACAGAATTAAAAGAGTTTTTCTCCCGTGAAAATGTTCCTTTTCACCTGAGAAGCTATAAAGACCTTTTTACTTTTTTTGATACATCTGCCAAGGAGGAGTTGCCTGATAAGGAATTTGATGATAGAATATTGAAGGCTATTAGCAATGATAAAATAATTCCTATTTCAAACAGAAGAACCAGGAGCATATATCTAATAACCGGAATAGCTGCTTCTATCATTATTCTTATTGGTTTGTATTTTCAATTTGGCTTGAATCAACCATCCTTTGAGGATACTTACGATGATCCTATGCTGGCTTATGCAGAAACCAAAAAAGTTTTGTTGATGGTTTCCGGTAATTTGAATTCGGGAACAAACGAATTACAAAAAGTATCTGAGTTTAATAAAGGATTAAATAAACTGGATAGGATTTCAACCTTTGAAACAGGAATGAAGAATCTCGAAAAAATATCAATATTAGATAAGTCAAAAAAAATAATAACTTCTAAAAAATAATAATTATGAAACTTCTAAAATTAAAAATTGCATTAGTCGCATTGGCCATGTTACCGGTTCTGATGTTTGCGCAAAGTCCTGCTGATGAGTTATTCGATAAATATTCAGAACAGGAGGGATTTACATCGGTTTACATTACCCAACACATGTTCAGCCTTTTTGCCGATGTTGAAACCGATGAAGATGAAGACGGATTTATTGAACTCGTCAAAAATCTAAATTGTATTAAAATTATTTCGGTAGATGAAGAAAATAAAGAGTTGAACGCAAGTGTAAACTTCTATGATGAAATCATGAAGGATTTTCCGAAGGACGAATATGAAGAACTGATGGTGGTAAAGAAAAAGGACCAGGATGTAAAATTTCTTATCCGAAAAGAGGATAAAAATATCAAAGAACTTCTGATGATCGTTGGTGGAGTGGAGGATAATGCACTCATTAGCATCCAGGGAGATATTGACCTTAAAACCATTAGTAAACTGTCGAAAACAATGAATATTGACGGGATGGAGAATTTGGAAAATATTGAGGAGGAAGAGGAATAAAAAAGGTGAAACGTTAATAGGTAAAATGTTAATAAGTAAAAAGGTGAATAGGGTTAGTCCTTTTATCTAAATAGTAGAGAATAAAATTAATCAGTAATAACTTTAAACAATTTAAATCATGAAAAACACAATTTTAAAAATTACAATCGTATTGCTCGCTTTTGCCCCTGTATTAGCATTTGGGCAAAAAAGTGCAGCAGATCAACTTTTTGAAAAGTATACCGATCAGGATGATTTCACTTCAGTTGAATTAACCAAAGGCCTGTTTGAATTATTTTCTGAAATTGATACTGATGATCAAGACTTTGACGAATTTCAAAAAGCTGTTGAGGGATTAGAATCTCTTAAAATTCTTGCTTATTCAGTTAAAGAAGGTAGTTATAAAGTCAAGGAAAAATTCTATGATGACATTATGGAATCCATACCTTTTGGAGATTTCAAGGAGCTAATGGTGATTAAGGATGATGATGCCAATGTAAACTTCTATGCCAAGCATGAAAACCAGATAATCTCGGAAATGATCATGATAGTGGATGGAGATGATGAAGCAGTATTGTTAAGCCTTACCGGAAACATTGATTTGAATAGTGTTGCTAAACTTGGAAAAGGAATGAACGTGGGAGGTATGCATCATTTGGGTAAAATGAAAAAATGTGATGATTGATATTTAGATTCTCAATCAACACGTTTAAAATTAAGGAATCAAGGCCTGATAGCATCAAGAATGCTTGAGGGTCTTTTTTTATGCTTAATTTTGATTGTCTGAATTCTTTTTATGTCACAGGTAAAACAAAAATTCAATAAGGACATTCAGTATTATAAATTCTGTTTATATGGGTTTTTAAAGAATCTGCGATTTTTTGAACCCTTCCTGATTTTATTCTTTTTAGAAAATAATTTAAACTTTCTTCAAATAGGCGTTTTATATAGTGTTCGTGAAATTACACGAAATATCCTTGAAATCCCTGCCGGTATTATTTCCGATTCTCTTGGACGCAAAAAAACCATGATCTTTTCTTTCGGATTCTATATTGTTTCTTTTATAACTTTTTACATGGCTGGAAGCTATTCGATTTTGATTTTTGCTATGATAATTTATTCGTTGGGCGATGCCTTCCGTACCGG
>JAIOTR010000353.1 GCA_021106665.1 Bacteroidales bacterium | reverse complement strand
TGATCAATAAAATAATGCCAAAGAAAGATTTTGAAAAAAACTTGTTAGCGGAAGTAAAAAAATTCACCCACCATAAATATTGCACCATTCGCAATACAAAACGGTTGACCAATTTCTACCGCAAAGCATTGAGTGACTATTTTGAGTATGAGGCGGGATTGTTGAATTTGTAGGATTGATTAAATATTTGGAAGAATACTATATCATCACTCAAAAAGGTTTATTTTTGATCGATTTTCAAATAAATCAAATAGTTTTTAGATGAACTGGAATTAGTAAATAAAAAATGGAAAATCTTTCATCATATATTTTAACTAAAAACAGTGAGCTTCATTTAGCTAAAATATTAAATCATCTTAAAATTATTTCGGACGAAATAATAATTATTGATAGTGGAAGCATTGATGACACAAAATCGATTGCAAAAAGCTTTGAAAAAGTAAAATTCATATACAATGAATTTAAAAATTTTAAGGATCAACGCGAATTTGCTGCCAGTTCATGTAGTTATGACATGATCCTATTTTTAGATTCAGATGAGATTCCGGATACTGATTTTGTAAATTCAATAATTGAACTTAAAAAAGAAGGTTTTAAACATGATGCCTATAAAGTAAATAGGATATGGAATGTTTTGGGGAAGGAGATCCATAGCGTCTACCCCATTACCTCCCCCGATTTTCCTATTCGTATGTACAAAAAAAGTAAAGTTTCATTTTCCGATTCAAGCCTGGTTCATGAAACCCCTACCGGTTATTCTTCTGTTGGCAAAATTAATGGAAGCATAAAACATATTACTTTCAAAACAAATGAAGAATTGAACCAAAAGCTTGAACTTTATACTAACATTGCAGCTTTCGACTTAATTCACAAAAAAAGAAAAATAAATACATTTAAAATTATTTTTTCTCCTTTAGCTGCATTTTTGAAATGGTATTTTGTGAAAGGAGAATATAAAGATGGATATGTTGGTTTTTTGCTTGGAATTTATGCCTACAAATATACCCTTAAAAAGTACCTTAAAGCGCGACTTATAGTACAAAAAAACAATGGACAATAGGAAACCATGCAGTTTTAGAGAAGGACATGAAGTAAAGATGGGTTTATATTTTGATCGGGTTATAATTATGGTCACGTGTTAACACCTAAACGATTATACAGGACAATATTGAAAAACAATAATTTCAAAATAGTCTTATATTTTCGACATTTTTTTATCTTTATAAAGTTTTAATAAATCTAAACCTAAAAATTGATCCCAAAAAGGAAAAAATGACCAAGATTATATTACTGTTAACAGGGGGAGCCATAGGGACACTTGCGCGCTACGGACTATCAGGACTGACACACAAATATTTTGAAGGAACATTTCCGCTCGGAACATTAATGGTCAACCTGCTTGGTTCATTAATTATTGGATTGATATGGGGTTTATGGGAATCGAACAACATCCCAACAGGTGTACGAACCTTTATTTTCATTGGCATACTTGGTGGTTTCACAACATTCTCGTCATATGCTCTCGAAACGATCAACATGTTCAGGGATGGAGAAATGAAAATGGCAATCATAAACATACTGGCCAGCAATATCCTGGGATTACTGCTGGTATTTCTTGGATTTGTAGCGGCTAGAGGTTTAATAAATATTATCAGATAATATGAAACAACCGGAAGAAGGACAACTACTTAGAATTTTTATTGGAGAGGAAGACTCCTATAAAGGCAAACCTCTTTACGAAGCTATTGTTACAAAAGCAAGAGAACTTAACCTGGCGGGGGCAACGGTACTGAGAGGCATTATGGGTTTCGGCGCTCACAGCCGACTTCATACAACTAAAATTTTACGACTGTCGGAAGACATGCCCATGGTGATCGAGATTGTGGATTCGGTAGAAAACATTGAAAAAATATTACCTTTTCTTGATGAGACTGTGGACGAAGGGCTGATCACCAGGGAAAATGTAAAAGTTATCAAATACAGGCATAGTAAGGGTGGTTATTAATATCCGCAAAATGAAAAAGATTATTATAGCATTACTAACCGGGCTACTTTCAATAATACTAATAATGATTTCCTGCGATAAATGTGGGGAGTGCTTCACCCCTCCAACAGGAATTGGGATTTCAATTACAGACCATGTTGATTCAACAGATTTGATATTCAATGGAACTTATCACGCCGATTCCATTATGATCTATTATTACGATCAAAACAATAAAAAGAATGTTGAGATTTCAACTATTTCAGATACGCTTAATCAAACAGGAATAGTTTATTCCAGAGATATTGCATGGAAAAGTGTGGAAGGGTTTAAGAATTTTTATCTGTACTTAAATTATGAAGATACAGATACAATTTACCTGAACGTGGTATCAGAGACTAAAAATTGTTGCACCAATCATCCGGTTAAAGCTTTTACTATAAATGATGAGCAGATCAGTTATGATTCCGATAACAATTGTTATAATTTAAAAAAATGAGAATAGTTTCAATCCTGATCACCCATCAAATTATTTCATTAATTTCGCAGCTTAAAATTATTGATTTTTACTAAATAGAATAACATGGCTTCAACATCGGATTTTAAAAACGGATTGGTACTTGAAATGAACAATGATTTAATGTCAATCGTTGAATTCCAGCATGTAAAACCAGGCAAAGGCCCTGCATTCGTACGCACAAAACTAAAAAGTATAAAAACCGGAAAGGTAATTTCACACACATTTACTGCAGGTTTTAAAGTTAATACAGCCAGGGTAGAAAGAAGGTCATATCAGTACCTCTATAAAGATGATTTGGGCTATTATTTTATGCATAACGAAACATTCGAACAGGTTACCATTCCCAAAGACATTATCAGCGCTCCGCAATTCCTGAAAGAGGGACAGGCAGTTGAGATCCTTTTCCATGCCGATACGGAAACCCCGCTTTCATGCGATATGCCGACCTATGTTGTATTGGAAATAACTTATACTGAACCCGGTGAAAGAGGAAATACTGCAACCAATACACTTAAGGAAGCTACAGTTGAAACAGGAGCCACAGTAAAAGTTCCTTTATTCGTCAATGAAGGTGAAAAAATAAAAGTGGATACACGGTCGGGAGAATATTCGGAAAGAGTTAAAGAATAAGTTTAGTGTTTAGTCCACCTTCGCTGTGCTTCTGCCTTCGATAGCTACGGCAGACAAGTCGGTGGATAAAAGTTCTGAGTTTAATGTAACATATTATGAAATTTGATCACCCTTTCACGTTAAAGCAAATAGCTGAAATTATTAATGCGGATTATGATGGTGATCCTGAATTCATAATTACCGGCATCAATGAAATTCATATGGTGGAACCGGGCGATCTGACATTTGTTGATCATCCTAAATACTACGACAAAGCCCTCACTTCGAAAGCAACTACCATTCTGATCAATAAAAGAGTTACACTTCCCAATGGAAAAACCTTATTATTTTCTGATGATCCATTTATGGATTATATGAAGTTGGTGAAAAAATTCAGGCCTTTTGTTGCTTCCAATAAAATGATCAGTGATACAGCCGAAATAGGGGAAGGAACAATTATTCAACCCGGAACATTTATTGGGGAAAATGTAAAAATCGGGAAAAACTGTATTATCCATCCCAATGTTACTATTTATGACTACTCCATATTAGGAGATAATGTAATAATTCATGCCGGTACTGTTCTGGGTGCCGATGCCTTTTATTTTCAGAAAAGAGAAAAGAAGACAGTTAAGTTTGAATCTTGCGGTAGGGTTGTTATAAAAGATCATGTAGAGATCGGCGCCAACTGTACGATAGACAGGGGTGTTTCGGGTGATACTATCATAGATGAATACACTAAATTTGATAATCATATTCAAATCGGACACGATACTAATATTGGTAAAAGGTGCCTTTTTGCTTCAGCAGTATTGGTCGGAGGGGTGGTAAAAGTTGAGGATGACGTGATACTGTGGGGACAGGTCGCCATAAACAAAGATATCACCGTTGGCAAAGGTGCAGTACTATTAGGCACATCTTCAATTGACAAAAGTATTGAAGGGAATAAAGTATATTTTGGTGCGCCGGCAATTGAGGCAAGAAAGAAATGGAAAGAACTGGTACTAATCAGGAAGTTACCAGAAATGTACGAAACCCTCAACAATCTTACAAAAGATGCCTGAAAGGCAATAATATCAACTCAAAGAACTTTTGTATAGCCGACCTTTTCAACCAAACATCATAATTAAACTCCTCACTATTTAAAAGCGTTTCTTTAATATGCTTGTCCATCTGGTCTAATACACTTTTTTCATTTCCAACAATAACAATCTCATGCTGAAAGCGAAAACTTCTGTAATCAAAATTAGGTGAGCCTAAGGAAAAAACCTCTTTGTCAACCATTATCATCTTTGCATGGAGATTGTGTGGTATATAAAAGAGCAATTTTACACCATTTTTGGCAAGAGGGCCTAAAAACTTATTCCGCAAAATGTCAATCAGGCCAACATCGGAATGCCTGGGCATGATTACTTTTACATCAACACCTCTCCTGGCAGCATCTGTCAGCGCTTTCCGTAAATAATAACTTGGCAGGAAATATGGTGTTTCAATTACTACCTCATGGTTAGCAGCTCGGATAAGTTCAATGTATCTCTTTCTAATTCTTTGCTTTGTGAGAGAAGGTACATCACGCAAAATTTCGCAGCCTTCATGTGTGATTTTCCTAATGTTGATCATCTTCTCAAAGACATACTTGTTGTACAATTCATAATGCTGCATGAATACCTTTTTAAAAGAGATTGCGAGGCTGGATTTTATTCGCAATATTGATTCTCGCCAGTTTAAGGAATAATCAGTTAAATTGGCTGAACCGATATAGGTTATAATGTCATCAATAATGAGAAGTTTGCGGTGATTTCGACGATGGTTCCTGGTAAAAAAATCCCAAAAAAACTTGACTTTAAGAAAAAACCTAACCTCTCCTTTGTTATTTTGCAATTCACTGAAAAAATTTGAAGGAAGCGATGTTCCCCATGAATCCATCAGGAGTTTTATCTCTACCCCTTCCCTACTCTTCCGTGTCAGTGCATCCCGGAACTTGATACCAATGGAGTCGTTATTAAACCTGTAAGTTTCGAGATATATGTAGTCTTTAGCATTCTCGATATCACTGAGCATAGCATTGTAAAACCTCAAGGGGTCATCATAAAGCTTATAATCTGTTTTCAATTTATCAGTCATCACTTAAAAAACAATTCAAAGTAAATACAGTTCAATAATACTCTGGAGTTGAATACGAAGATAAGAAAAAGAAATTAATTTTCACACATTTAGATCAATTTCTTCCACAAATTGATTTAAAGGAGCAATATTTACAGTTATCGAGATTTTCAACCTGAGTAAAAGGAATATCCGGATTGTAAATTTCAAGAAGAATTTTTTTTAAGACATTTTCAAATTGTTGTAAAGCGCTTTCCGATATTCCATCTCTTTCCGGTAAGCCCAAACCCATAAAACCACTGCTAAGATTTCGAAACGAAATAATCCCCGGCCTTAACCTTTCAACCTTTATAACAGTAGCTTTGCTGTAAATATATGAGTAAAGTAACAATTGAAAACATTTATCAAATTTGATATCGTCCAACAATGAATCCCATTCTTTCAGTTTCAGATCGTTAGTAGAAACACTCCCGGTTTTGTAGTCAATGATCCTGATTATAGTCCCCAATTCATCCAACCTGTCGAAAAAACCCTTTAATTTAACCTTAATATCCAGGCTTTTATTTTGTAATTGCAAATATGTTTCAAATCTCTGTTCAAGACTTTTAATTATCAGATGATGGCCTGATGCTCTATTTTCTCTAATAAATTTTGTCTCTCTTTCAAGGAATCTGTTAATGAATAAACCGGCAACCCTCACAATCAAAAGATTTTTTCCGAAATCAATATCGCCATTTTTATAGTTTCTTAAAAAAGATTCTCTAATAAGTTTCTCAATCTTTGGGTCCATTGCTTTTATGTCATCAGGCACCAGCTCTTTTCCGATTAATGATTCATAAAGAATTTGAAGAACATCATGCACAACAGTGCCCAATGTACTTGCTTCGATGGTTTCTTCCACCTCTTCAGTATCTTCTATACGAGCTATATAATTGAAATAGAATTGCAATTTACAATTGCGGTAAACATTCAATGCGCTTGTTGAAAAACCTGTTTGCGCAAGTCCATTAAGTCTATCCAAAATATCAGAAGACTTATCAATAGAAATTGTATCATCAATTCTTTCCTGTAATGGTGGGATGGATAAGATTTCTTCCTTTATTTGAATTTTCGGATTATACTTCGGTAGTTCGTATAACAATTGCGACACATACCGGCTTCTATCACCACCACTTAAATCGCCAGGTTCGGTATTATACAACAGATGGATATTTTTTGCACGTTGTAAAATGCGGTAAAAATGATAAGCAAAAACTGAATTTCTATCATGATGGGTTGGTAGATTATATTCATTTTTTATCTCAAACGGAATAAATGAATTATCAGATTTGGCTGAAGGGATAAAACCTTCATTGACCGATAGCATGATTATATTTTCAAAATCAAGGGTCCGGGTTTCAAGCATTCCCATTACTTGTAACCCTTTTAATGGTTCGCCATAAAATGGAATGGTAACAGATTGAACAACCTGGTTAAATATTTCCCTGAATGTTTTGACATCTGCAATTATAGGATGTTCCTCCAATAGCATTTTTAGCTTATTAAAAACCCTGGAAAGATGAAATAGGTATTCCAACTCCAATTGATATTTCTTTTGGTCTTGCTCTGAGGTGAAGTAATGTTGAAGATACTTCAGAAAAGTTATCAAGCTATCTGTTCCGATAACAGGATTATTTTTCCATGGTTTAAAAATTTCAGTAATAAAATTTTTGTATGGCTGATCATCAGCAAAATATTCTGACATTAATTCTGCATGCCCGAAAAATATTTTATTTGACTTTTTGATTTGATCGGATACTGATTCTAATCCGGAATAGGTAAATGAAAATTTCAAATAAGGATGTTCTAAAACCCTGATTATATCTCTGTAATAAAGTCGTGGTGTTTTACCTCCGGTTCTATCAAACTTCAAAATATTTATCTGCAGATTAAATATCGCATCAATGATCGGAAACAAAGGGGTTGATCTTAAAGGTAGGCCCATTGTCAGGTTAAATTCATTTATTGATTCAGGAATTGAGTTCAATAAAGGAATAGTTAAAGATTCGTCATTTAATACCACAGCGGTATTTTGCATATCGGGATTTTGATCCGCAATATTTTTTATAACCTGGCCTGCTGCCTTTACCTGCCCAACACTGCGTGCAACACCAATGACCTGTATCTTTTTTTCTTCTGACGAGAAATAATTTTCGATCCACTTATACTCATCCTGAGCGAATTGATGTTTATACTTGCGGATAAAATTCCCAGCTTCCTGTATTTCATTATCCATGTAATAACTATCAGCATCCCAGATGAGTTCAGCCTTTCCTGTCTTCTTGAGTGATGAAACAATAACCTCTTCTGATAAAGTAAGTGCATTAAATCCTACAAATAAAACTTTAATCCACGGAAGTGTTTCAATTTTGTCAATATTTTCAGCCAGTTTTCTGTAAGCCAATCCCTGATAAACCTGGTTCTTCTTTAAAAGTTTTACTTTGAGTTTATCATAATAAACCTTTAATGAATTGTAAAAGCGTAAATACCTGATCTCAAAATCGGTCAACGGTTTACCATCCAGGTTCCATAAGGATATGGCTTTGGCATCCGTTAAATAACTGAATATCCGAGTTGAATCAACCAGATACATGTCAATTTCATTGAAATCATTTAGCAACACCCTCCCCCACTTCAAAAACTCACCGAAATCATGGGCTGCTGACCCTTCAACCTCTTTATGAACCTCATACAATTCAAATTGCAGATATACCGGATCAATAACAGAATATCCTGATAATTCGATAATAAAATCTTCGATGGAATATATGGCTGGAGACCAGATTGTCTTTTTCGCCTGATTCGACAGATTCTTTTTTAAAAATAATCCTGCCCTGCGATTTGGTAAAACGACACAAACCTTGTCGATAGAATTACCATAATTATCAATAATATAAGCTGCTGTTTTGTCAAGGAATGCCTGCATAGTTTCAAAGGAAATTAATACGGCAATAAATTTAAAACAATATAGGGAGACGGCACAGGAATATGCTAAATAATTTTATCAATTATTATTTCCGCTTCTTGCAGGTTTTCATTTTTACCGAGATCGAGCCATATAGAATGAGTATGATCAAAAGAAATTATTTTATGATGTTTCGCTAACTTAAGATAACTTTCAATGATAGAGAATTTTCCTTTCTCTTCCATATAATTGAATATTGAGGGGTTGATTACATGAATTCCACTAAAGCCAAATTGCAGGTAGAATTTGGTTGGTCTTGTCATTATACGTTCGCCGGTTTTAATGTTTTCCCAGCCACATAAAACATTTTCCTGATCGAATAATAAATACCTGGATGTTGTCCGTTTTCTAACGGCAACTGTTGCTATGGCATTTAACTTCAAATGTGTTTCAACTAAATTATTTAAATCAATATCCGATAGCACATCCGCATTATGAACAAGGAAGGCATTGCCATCATCAAAAAACCAGGAAGCTTTTTTTAACCCTCCACCGGTGTCCAGTAATTTATTTCTTTCATCAGAGAATTGAATGTTTATTCCAAAATTTTCTTTTGTATTTACAAACTCAATGATCTGTTCAGCGAAATGATGAACATTGATTATAATATCATGGATTCCAGTTTTGATAAACTTTTCGATTAGAATCTCTAAAAGTGGCTTTCCACTTATTTGGACTAAGGCTTTAGGTATTTGCTGTGTGATGGGATGTAATCGGGTTCCTAATCCGGCTGCATAGATCATTGCCTTCATAGATCAATAATTATGTAGTTGTATCAGCATCGTCATCATCAAAGAACAGGTTTACATGCTGGATCTGTTCAAAGCTGTTTAACTCTCTCAGCAATTCGCTGCTCTTTTCTTTCCTTTTATAACTCACCTGGTAAAATGCCTCAACATTATCTTCATCCAGCTTTTTTAAATTAACAAGTCGCATTTTTTTACAATGCTTCTTCAATATCCCTTCAATTGCTGATTCATTCTCCTTATTTGAAAAATACGAAACTTGTATCAAATATTCCCGTTTTCTGGGTGCACCAAAATTAAAAGTAACCAATACGATAGCAATCAGGCTTATAACTATTGTCCCTACAAGTGCAATAATATGTAAACCTACTCCTGAGGCCATCCCAATAGAAAGCGAAAAAAAGATAAACACAATATCCTGTACATCACGAACTGCAGTTCTGAATCGAATAATCGACATAGCCCCTACCAATCCAAATGCCCTTGCAAGATTATTTCCTATTACAAGCATTACTATTGAAGTTACCAGGGCAAGTAATACCAGCGAATTAACATATGTAACTGAGTAGCTTGGCCCTTTATAAATAAACCGGTAAACCAAAGCGATAATGATGCCACATACAAGCGCTATCAGCAAATTGGTAAATACATCCAATACAGTTACAGGGAATAATTCAAGATTTTGAAATTGTTCAAACATAAAAATGGGTTATGTGTTTTATCAATTTGGCCATTTCGACCTGGTATAAATTTTAGATTTTGTAAGCTGGGTTACCACCTTATTGGTATCCATGGATATCACATATTTCGATGCTGCTTGCTTTCTAAGAGATAAGTTTGCTATAATTGGATTAAGCCAGACAGGGAAATAGGAATTAAATTTAACCTCAAGGATAAAATGATTTGTCAATGATCCGGAAATTCGATTTTCCTGATATAACTCGTTTAGCCTTGGATAAGCTTTACTTCTCAAATTTTTATCAATGGTTATTCTAACAGTATCATCGAATTTACTCAAATATGCTTCCCGTTCATAGATGACAAGTACAACAGGCCTAAGGGTTTTACTTAAAACCTGATAAAAAAACCTTTTGGAGTTTTCATGTCCTTTGGGAAATATTTTGTCAGATATTATCTGTCCGTTTATCCTTGTATCACTAAACATTTCAAGTGCATCGCCATATGTAACAGGTGCTCTGTACTTAATTATGGGGATATCATACTTTCTTTTTATTTCAAGAAAAACTGTAGCATTCTTGTCCTCTTCATTATATCCGCGCAGCCTGACTTTCTTCCGGTTTTTGATCCCTTCAATTTTTTCATAATAAAAATCAAACCTTGGTGTATCGAAGTAAATTGATCGAACAGTATATTGTGATTTTTCTCCGGCCTCAGCAAATTTATCCAGGTTAACAAAGGGCAAAAACATTTCGCGTAAGCGATCCATCTTACTTTTATGAACAATATATTTGTATTCGTATCGCATCTGCTAAAACTTCAAATGAATTCCCCTTTTTAAAAATTCAAAAATAGTAATTTCATCGCACATAACCTTGCAACTTACGGCCATACCTGGATATACTTTTTGTATTTTCCCTTCGATAAGTGCTTTTGCAATCACCATCTGCTGATTCGACATTAAATTCACATTTTCATCCAGATCAATAAACGACGCATCAATTTTATCATTATATCCCGGAATTGAAAACCGAATAGCTGAAATCCTGTCAAGGTACTGTATATTGTACATTTTAACCGGAATCTTAAGCATGAATTGATTTGTATCACTAACAGTTAAAATTCCATTCAGAGTTGAATTAAAATTAACCACCCCGCTAATTGGAGACTTAATGTAGTACTGTTGTTTTAGGTTATTAAGTGTTTCGATCTCCCTTGAGTATGAATTAATTTTCTGATGAATGTATTTGATCTCTTCTGGCTTACGTCCGGTTTTTAATGTAAGTAGTTCACTACTTTCTATTTGAACATTTATTTCTGCTAATTGGTAGCCATTATCAAAAATCTCAAATTCTGCTAACGAAATTACACTGTCGTTAAAAAGCTTAAGTTGTCTGTTATAGTTCTTTTCTTCAAGCACAAGCTGCTGTTTTGCAAAAGCAACTTCCTTTTCCTGTTCATCGATTTGTTCTTGTTTTTGGCCTACAGTATTAGCATCAAGTGAAGCAAGTTCGACATCTTTCAGGTTTTCAAGGCGGATAATTTCATTTTCAATAAAATAAGAATGAATATAAGCTATGGTATCAGATTGAGTAATGAAATCTCCCGATTTTAATCCCTCTTTTATATATACTTCAGCAATATCACCACGCTCAAACTTATATCCCTTCAAATTAATGATCACATTGGTTTTCAGATCATGAAGTTCACTAACATAACTGTCATCCTGCCCCTTGTTAAAATACCATTCCCGTGATGGAAACACCAAAGCCGTTGCTTCAAAGCTGTAAGGTACCTTAATAGGAAGGAACATCACAACAATAAGAAGCACAAGTATAACTGATAAAATCGTTCGCCTGCTAAACCTCATTGTCTAAATAAATCCACTGAAAAGTCGCAAAATTATTAAATAACTTAAGAGTCACCCAATAATTTCTTGCTATTTTTAGTTAGACACTGATTTGTATAATTTTGTTGCACAATGAAACATCTTTATTTATGATTTTATTTATATGTAAATTTCTTAAATATAAAGTATCAGGTATGGCGAATTTAGTAAATTGAAAGGCTGATCATCTTCTCACCGGAATATTTGTACTTTTGCTTTAATGAAAATCTATCTGTTAATTATCTGTGTTTTCTTTTGGCTGATCATTATTAAATCATATAGTCAGGATTTAGTTGTTAATGAAATGATGGCCATAAATGAAACCACCATTACCGATGAGGACGGAGATTATTCTGATTGGATTGAATTATTCAATTTTGGTACGGAAAGTATTAACCTATTTGGATATTATATTACAGATGATTCAACCAATTTGGATAAATGGACATTTCCCGATTTAGAAATTAAATCCGATAGTTTTTTACTGATCTTTGCCTCAGAAAAAGACAGGATTGAAGGACCCTATCTACATACCAATTTTAAAATTGACGCTGAAGGCGAACAAATTATTCTATCTGATAGTCTTGAAAATATTATTGACATATTTCCTGAAGTTTATTTAACAACAGATATTTCTTATGGCAGAAGACCTGATGCGGGAAATGAGCTATTTTATTTCGATCACCCATCGCCAGGATATTCGAATACGTTCAGCAATTCATTGCAATTTTCACATCAAAGGGGCTATTATACATCACAGTTTAAATTGGGAATAATTTCAAATGCTATCGGAAATGAAATCTACTATACCTTGGATGGCAGCATTCCAAATATTAATTCCAATCTTTATACCGATTCAATTCAAATTAATTACCGGCATAACGAACCCAATGTTTATTCGGAAATACCGACAACCCCGGATTCAGCCCATGTGAATTGGATTTTCTGGAAACCACCCGAAGGTTTTGTTGATAAAATAACTACTATCAGGGCAAGATCTTTTAATGGTACAATTCCAACAAGCAAGGTTTATAATCATACTTTTTTGGTTGATTCTAATATTTTTTCCAAATACCCATATCCTGTTGTTTCCCTAATTACTGATTCTGGTAATTTATTCAACTATGATACCGGGATTTATGTGCCTGGAGTGCATTGGAGTGAGGATGATCCATGGTGGACGGGAAATTATTATCAAACCTCCGATGACTGGGAAAGAGATATACATATCGAATATTTCAATATGAACGGGCAACTCGAATTCTATCAAAATGCCGGCATGAGAATTCATGGCAAAAGAACCCGTCGAAGGCCTCAAAAAAATCTTAGGATGTATGCCCGTAAAGAATATGGCAGTCAGTATTTCAATTTTCAATTATTGCCTCAAAGAGATTCGGACAGGTATAAAAGGTTTCTGTTGTATACGACGATGGGTTCTATGTTCAATACAATTATCGAAGATGTAATGACCCATGACCTGATCAGGCATTTTGAAATAGATATTATGGAATACAGACCGGTAATACTATTTATTAATGGGGAATATTGGGGTATTCATACTATCAGGGATTACCAAAACGAAAATTATCTTGCTCAAAATTATGACATTGATGAAAGTAGTATTGATCTATTAAAAGACAATTCTAATATCGTTTATGGTACTAATGAAGATTACATTACCCTAACTGATTTTATCGAAAATAATGATTTATCGGTTCAATCAAACTATTATTTTGTTGCATCAAAAATTGACATTAATAATTTTATTGATTATCAGATTACAGAAATATTTTTCAAGAATTACGACTGGCCTGGTTCCAATATTAAATATTGGCGTTCCAGCCAATTGGATGAAAAATGGCGATGGATATTTTTCGACATTGATTCAGGCTATGGTGATTATGAATACAACATGTTAGAACACGCAACACTGGAAGGCGGAACAGAATGGCCTAATCCTGATTGGTCGACGTTATTTCTCAGGAAATTACTGGAAAATGAAATATTTGAAGAACTTTTTATAACACGCTTCGCTGACGTGCTTAATACAACCTTTCAAACTGACTCAGTTGTGAATCAAATCGAATCATTCACATCCCTTTATGAACAGGATATTGATCGCCATATCGCAAGATGGCATTACCCTGCAAGCAAATCAGACTGGTTAAATAATATACAAAACAGATTATATGAATTCACTGTCAATCGTCCCTGCATAATGCAGGATCATATAATGGAATTTTTCGATCTTGATGAATTTGGATTTAATTGCGATACGACAGGAATAATAATAAATAGACATCATTCGATAAAAGTATATCCCAACCCGAACAATGGTGTTTTTAAATTTGAGATCGATAAATCAAAGAATAATAAAATTCAAATTGATGTTTTGGATTGCCTTGGGAACTGTGTCTATTCCAATGAACACCTTATAAATGAGAAGGGAAATATGATTAGCATGGATTTATCTTATTTAAGTAATGGATTATATATCCTCACAACCATATTTGATAATAGACATTTTTCTAAAAAAATAATCCTTCAAAAATAATTTGCAATGAACCATTTAAAGTTCATCATAATATTTCTATGTTCAGTACTGCTGATACAACTTGATATCTCCTTTTCTCAAAACTTAAATGCTGAAATTATTTGCCCCTACTCCATTAAATCCGGAGATATGTTTCCGATAATTATAAAAGTTAAAAATGATGATCAATCGTTAAATTCACATATCTCAGAAGAATTTCAATTAATTTCACAAACAGCAATTTTTGACCAGGATATTATTAGTATTAAGAAAGGTGTGGGAACTATTACTACCTTAGTTTCTGCCAATGAAAATTTTTATTTTTATGTTGATGGATTATCAGGTCAAAAAAGTGTAATAATTGAAAATAACTTACCGGTAATTGAAGTACAAGGTCAAATAACCTCAGATGCTGATTGGACTTCTGGAAATATATATCAAATCACTGATGATCTTTTAGTTCCCGTTAATGTTACCTTAAGCATACATGAAGGCACAAGGGTTATTTTGGCAGAAAAAACTAATTTTAGGATCGATGGAAAGCTACAAATTAACGGCACAAATGAAAAGCCTGTTTTTTTTCAGCCTGAATCAGCTGATACTCCATGGGGCGGAATAATCATCAATACTGAAATTGATACAACAATATTCAATTATGGAATTTTTATTCTTGGCGGGGATGATGAAAACCACATTTTTGGTCATTCTGAAAGTCAGCCGGTTATAATGCTTGATAGCACAAATTTCAACATCAATCATTGCTTCATTATCGATAATCCGGGTAAAGCATTAGGAGGAGATCATAGCTTAATAAGTTTGGATAATTGTGTAATCTCACGCTGTGATACCGGTGGTGAATACCACTCATGTTTGGTTAACATGAGTAATTCTTATTTTTTAGAGATTCCCAATGACGATGGAATTATGGTTGATGATGATAATGATGCATCTTATTTTTATGGCATTTATAATTTGTCTGCTCCAAATTCGGTAGTGAAAAATTGTGTTTTTATTTCTGGTAAAGACGATGGGATTGATCATAACGGCGCTAACTTGTTAATCAATAATTGCTGGATAGAAGGATTTTATCATGAAGGAATTGCAGCCTCCAATGCTAATGAAATCTGGATATACAATACCCTTGTTAAAGACTGTGAACAAGGTATTGAAGCCGGATATGGCGAACCATACGTTAATATCAATCATTGCACAATTATCGATAATGAAATTGGAATTAGATTTGGGGATTCATACACATGGGGTTGTGAAGGCCATATAGAAATGACCAACTCAATCTTATATGAAAATGCCGATAACATTCTGAATTATGATTTGTCAATTCCCGGACCAGTAACTGGGGCAATAAATGTAAGTTACAGTATGACCAACGATGAGGAATACAACAGCTATCCTAATTGTATTGAAGGTATACCAGAATTTGATGAAGATTTTTTAATAATACCTGGCACTACTGGCACCGGGCTTGCTTCGGATGGTTATAATATGGGTCGGATTGATCCTTCTTTATCAATTGATAAAAACACACTTAATCCGCTTGAAGGAGTATACCTGGCTCCAAATCCGGTTTATTATAATTCCAATTTGGTTATAAGTTTATCAAAAAATGCAGAGGTTGAAATAAAGATCATTGATATAAACGGTGCAGTAATCTTAACAAAGAAAATGGATAAACTTTCTTCAGGTTCGCATTCGATCCTCATTGATTTTACAAATCTTCCACATGGAGTATACATTTTAAATATACTAGTAAAAGGTAAATGGTCTGAAAACTTGAAAGTAATTAAAGTTTAATGAGCTTATTTAAGATTAAGATATTATTAGTGTTCTTGATACCACTCTTTTCATTATATGAAATAGTTGGACAGAATATTAAGGAATTCTATATTGAATGTGATCCTGATGATTTTGAATATATTTATGAAAACTACAACCAAAACATCTATATACCGGTAACACTTACATTTAACGGAAACACATGGAATGATCTGATGATGAGGATCAGGGGGGATTCATCCAGGAAATATCCAAAAAAATCATTAAAGGTGGTATTTGAGACTACTCCTTTTATCACAGGAACTGATGTTTTAAATTTTAATGCAGAATACAACGATTTAAGCTATATGCATTCATTTCTTTGTTCCAAGGCATTCAACAAAGCGGGTATTGATTGTGTCAGCATGGAGCATATTCGATTATACTTAAACGGTGATTATTTTGGATTGTACCTTTTGGTTGAAAACATGGATGAAGATTTTCTTTTCAACAGAAACATCAATCCCTCAGGAAATTTATATAAAGCCAAAGTTGATGGTGCATGTTTAAGTTTATATGACAATGTTTTTTATCACTGGGATAAAAAATTTGACGATGATCCTTACAGGTATGACCTTTTGGATATCATACAAGATCTCAACGATATTCCGGATAATGATTTTAAAAACTTCCTGGTATATAATTTCCATTACACTGAGATAACAGGGTTTATAGCCCTAAATATGCTTTTGGCGAATGGAAGCACCTATTATCACAACTATTTCCTCTACAATGATAAAAATGATTCACAGAGATGGTATTTTTTTCCATGGGACCTCGATAAAACTTTTTCTGACTATTCAATCTGGTTTCCATACCACCGAACCTCAGGATTTTGGACTGCAGATAATCCACTTGTTGAGAGGTCAATCCTTGATGAAGAAGTTTTCACAGATATACTTGGGAAACTGGTAGAATTGAATTTATCATTTTTCAATGAAGACTATTTTTTCCCTATCATCGATAGCTTACAAAATGTATTATATAGCTCTGTGTTGGAAGATACGACTGATAATATAGTTGAAATGGAAACCTGGTATTCCAAAATACAATCAGATAAACAATTTATAAATGACAGGTACTCCCAGCTCATGAACCAAATTAACAATTGGCCAATAAGCTTCAGGGTTGGAAAATTTGAAGGGTATTTTGAACCCAACGAAAGCATTATTTTTAACTGGGATCCTTCATCTGATCCCAATGGAGACAACATTACATATAATTTGTACTATGGACAGGACAAGGCGCTGGAAGATTCAACAACATTTATAGTAACCGGGATAACAGAAAACTCTTATAGCATCAACAACCTTACAGAAGAAAATAAATACTATTTCAAAATACAGGCATTCGATGGGACTACTGCTGTTGATGGTTTCGATACATATAATACAATATTTATAAGTAACGATATTCCTAATGTTGTTATCAATGAGATTAACTACAATTCAAGTAGCGACTTCAATCCGGAAGACTGGGTAGAATTTTATAACCCAAATGATTATACAGTTGATTTGTCAGGATGGTATTTTAAGGATGAAGACGATCATCATATTTTTGTATTTCCACAGGAAACTCATATAGAGCCAGAAGATTATTTGATTTTATGTGCCGACACAGGAAGTTTTTACTCTGTATATCCCTACACAATATATGCTATTGGTAACATGAGCTTTGGGCTTAAAAGTTCTGGAGAGTTGATAAGGTTGTATCATAAAACCGGATTTCTTGTCGATCACCTGATATATGATAACGAATACCCCTGGCCATCAGAACCTGATGGAAATGGTCCAACCCTTGAGCTAATTAATCCCAACCTCGATAATTTTTATGGTTATAATTGGAATGCTTCATCTGAATTTGGAAGCCCGGGCGAAATAAATAGCACTTATAGTCCGGATGCAACTTCACAATATAAGATTGACACATTGACAAATCTTTTTGATGTTTTTCCTAATCCTTTTGCTGATTTCGTGATTATCAAAATAAAGTCTAAACAAAACTCAAATTATTTTATCAATATTTATAGTATTGAAGGGTTGTTATGCTACAGCAAAGAATACAGTTCTAATATACCTTGCATGACACCTATTAGAATAAATACTTCCAGTTTTCAATCCGGTACTTATCAAATACAGCTAGTGCTAAAGAATGATATTCATCAAACAAAATTGGTGGTTAAAATTCCAAAATAAGTATTATTCGGCAAAAGTTCATCTGTTAAATTCATCAGCAACGTATTCCAGTTTTACTAAACTTTTATAAAAGATTAAAAATTTCTTTGATGAATGAAAATTATTGTAATTTTGCCAACGGAGAAATGGCAGAGTGGTCGAATGCGGCGGTCTTGAAAACCGTTGAGGGTCACACCTCCGGGGGTTCGAATCCCTCTTTCTCCGCAAATTCAAAACCAGTCAGATGAAGACTGGTTTTTTTTATTTCAGGTGAATTAAAAGCTTGCTTTTTATGCAGATAGAATAAAAAGCTTTTCACCTAAGCAAAGGAAGAATTAGAAATATGCTAACCAACAAAGTAATTTATTCAGGCACCTGCACAGCTTTCCCTTCATTGGGTAGCCAGTAATCATTTTTATCAATGTTGTCAACCTGAGTATCAAGGTTTAAATCAGCGTTGAGGTAGCCAGAATTTCCAGCCTCGGATGTCCAGTTCGGATCTTTGTCTGTCATATCAATCAGCTCACTAGCATCTACATCCCCGGAAATCATTCCCCATTTTCCAAATGTAAGCTCAGTTACTGCATTATTCCCATAACTTTGTTCATTTGAAGCAGTAAAATCATAATCGTATAATCCAAGGGTTTCCTTTAATGCAAAAGCAGACATAATACCAAGATGGTTCCTGTGTTTAACCACTACATACAAACTATCGGAATAATAAAAATTAAAGGTAAGATTGTTTGTACCGCTGATATCTGTTACAGTTCCATCCTTGAGTACAAATCCTGCGTGCATTTCCCTAATTGTGCTTGCATAGGCCAATGCTGCTTCTGATGCCTCTCTTAATTCCACCAGCACCCAGTCAACAACTGATTGATTAGGAATTGCAACAATAGATTCATCACCTGGATAATACCAAGGATATGTATTGAAAGGTTGTGATAGTGGGAAATCACTTTGACCGGCCAAGTCCGTATTCATTTCCAAACCATTAAAAGGCCCTTCAAGGAATACCTTTAGGTCAAGAATTATATCATGTACATTGGATGCCCCTGGAGTAGGGTTTGACATAATTATCCAGATCTCACAACCATCCGGGATTCTTCCAAAAGAAATATCAGTTGTTTGTGGTCCAAAAGTCAGGGAATCCAGCACAGTAACACCATCTTCATCATACACTCCAATCTGTTCGCCAGAAGCTGAGAGTTTAATTCCAAGGTGAAGAACACCATCGTTTACATCCTCATCAGCCCAGAGCAGCAAAAAATCTCCTGGAAAAATCATGGTCGAGTCAAGTGCATCGTCTTTAACCTGATAATCGGTAGGCACCGAAAGATTATCTGTAATATATTTCCCTGCCAGACTGATATATTGTTCGCCACCGTTATACAACTCAATCCAATCGTCGTATTCACCCTGTGGATCGGCAATAATGTTATCATTGTCGGCCATAAATTCGTTGATATATAATTGAGGCGGTAACTTCACAGAGTTTGTCATTCCGGGAGTACCGCCTATCACATAGCTTTCATGCCAGCTTTCGGGGAAGTTATTGAACAAAGTATCATTTCCAAGTTCCAGAGTGGGTCCATAACCGTCAGCAATTTCTGCCCAGGGGTTGGCATCGTCATAATGAACAGAGTCAATGAGTTCTTCATTTTCGTTAAACAACCTTATCACTTCGCCACCACCGCTCAAACCAAATTCAAAATTCCCTAAATAATTCGTTAATGCAGGAAAATGAGCCTTAAACTCTGTTGTGTCTTCGCACAGAACAATATAATTATCAGGATCGAGAATAATATTCCCAGGTAAGACATATGGATTGATATCCAATTCATCTTTAAAAATCCACCCTGAAATATCTATGGGTTCAGTGGAAATATTTTTCAATTCTATCCAATCCATGGGATTAAAAAAGGCTGCAGAATTATAATTTATTTCATTGATCAGAACGGAATCCTTTAATACAAGCTGTTTGAATTTGGCAGTAATGAAATCACCTGCAGTTAAATTTAACAGCACATCCTCCACGGTATCTGAGGGTGAAACCGTATTATTACTCAAAATCCACTGATCAAATTCGTAACCCGGGTGAGTAACAATTGCTGTTAATTTGTTGTCGATTCCACCAAAATAATCTCCGCTCCAGACAAACTCATCTAATGTAAGTGAATTAAGTTGAACGATGCCCACACCGGCCGGTTCAACATCAATTGAAATTGCGTAAGGCCCTGTAAGGTTCCAGCAGTCATTAAATCCAGTGGGAAGATA
>JAIOTR010000287.1 GCA_021106665.1 Bacteroidales bacterium | reverse complement strand
CATTAAGCTTGATTCACCGGCCTTAAAAAATGAATTGTCATTTGCCCGCACCAAACTAATTAAATCTTTAAATAAAGCTGTAAACAAGGAGGTTATCCAAGATATTAAATTTATCTGATTATAAAACTATACAAACTAAAACACAGTCTTAATTTAAAATAACTGATATAACCAGCGGTGAGTATGAAGTGGTTTTTGATGAAGTCTATTTTTATGACCAGTCATCCCTTGCTTTACACCCAAAGGGGAAGAAGTTATATGAATTTAAAGATGGTATTTTGAAAATTTATAATTTCAAGAATGGTAAAATTATAGATACATTTTACGATTTAAAGCATGGTGATGACCTTAAAGATGGATCTTCTGCTGTTGCAGTTAGTAAAAAATACATTTATACCTGGGATGGATACACTCAAACAGTTTTTGTTTACAATAAAAAGGGTGAGTATGTTAAAACTTTAAATATATCAAAAGGGACTTACGGTTATTCATTATCCTTTGCCAATGGATTACTCTTTGTATGCGAAGATGGAAATTACTCCACAGGCAAATGGTTTGGCTATGATTTATAACTGTATTTAATCGATTACCAAAGCCTCATAAAACTTTTAATTCAAATATATCTCAAAAGGCAATCTTGCCTGAATACCATTATACTCTGACACTTCTTTGAGATATTTGAGATACTGATAATTGGTTCCTAATTCTTTCTTAACAAAATTATATTTGGTTTCGTTCATTAGATCAGTGATTATTTTTTCAAATGGGTCTTTTTGTTCTGGCAGTTCAACAATTCTATAATCGTCCAGATCAGCTAGCTCAACAGCAGTTTCAATTGCATCATCAAGACCTCCAAGTTCATCTACCAAACCAAGATTCAAAGCATCTATTCCACTCCAAACCCTACCCTGCCCTATTTCATCTACCTGCTCATAGGTCATATTTCTTCCTTTTACAACATGATTAATAAATGCACTGTAAAAGTTATCAACTTCCTTTTGGATCAATTCATATTGATATTCAGACATTGGTTTGGTTACATTCATGAAATCTGAATTTTCATTGGTCATTACTTCATCAAATGTAATACCCAGTTTGTTTTTAAAGAACATCTGAAAGTTAGGTATTATACCGAAAACACCAATTGATCCTGTTATTGTGTTGGGATTGGCGATAATTTTATTTGCACCACAAGCAACATAATATCCACCAGAAGCAGCTAAGTCACCCATGGAAACGACAATAGGCTTTTCTTCTTTAATGAGGCTAACTTCCCTTAAAATAATATCGGATGCAAGTCCATCGCCACCCGGAGAATTTACCCTAAACACCACCGCTTTTATGGATTCATCCAATCTCGCGTTTCTGAGTGTACGGGCAATTCTATCAGACCCAATGGAATTATCATTTCCTTCACCCTGTGAAATACTGCCTGAAGCATAAACCACAGCAATTTTATTTCTGCTTCTTTTTTTCTTATTATCTTTTATCCTGGCTTTACTATAATTATTAATTGAAATTAAATTTTCTTCGGCGATAAGTTCTTTATCTATTTTATCAGCCATAAAAGTTAAAAACTGGTCGTAATACAGTACTGAATCAATTAAATTTAATTCGTGCGCATTTATCGTACGTGAAGCATCCAATTTGTTTGCGATGTCATTCAATGCACTGACTTCAATATTTCTTGCTTCTGAGATTTCTTTAATTGTATTATCCCACATGGATTGTATAAATGTTAATGTCTGTTCTTTATTGGCCTCACTCATTTTATCAAGGATCAAAGGCTCTATGGCGCTTTTGTACTTTCCATGCCTGATTATCTGGGGTTCGATCTCAAGCTTTTCAAGTAATCCCTTTAAAAAGATCACCTCTCCCCTATACCCCCTGAACTCAAGCATGCCCTCCGGGGTTAAGAAAACTTTGTCAGCAACAGTTGCCAGGTAATACGCTTTTTGTGATAACATTTCACCATAGGCAAATATAAATTTCCCGAACTCTTTAAAATCATCAAGTGAATTTCTAATTTCAGATATGGTTGCCAATCCGGAAGGGACATCACTTAAATCAAGATAAATACCTTTAACCCTATCATCTTTTTTGGCCTTTTTGATGTTTTTAATTATTTCATTCAAACCGGGATCAGATTTTAAGGACGTGAAGTCATAATTAAAACTC
The DNA here is from genome assembly GCA_021106665.1 of Bacteroidales bacterium. Classification (GTDB taxonomy): domain Bacteria; phylum Bacteroidota; class Bacteroidia; order Bacteroidales; family JAADJA01; genus JAADJA01. Next base: position 3,396 of record JAIOTR010000287.1, on the reverse strand, counting down.
CAAGGATCTTTTGACGATCTATCCTCAATGGGATAATCCAATTTTAAATGTAAAATCGTTTTTTCATTTATTACAACATCTTCTGATTTCGTAAAGGAAAGCATTGCCATTAAAAAAGCAAAGAATAAGAAGAATACAATGATGAATGTCAGAAAAAATCCCAACATTGAAGCGAACATAAATTTAAAAAAATCTTTCATGGTTAATCTATTTTATTTATGCAATAATAAGGAAAAATCGTTTCAATTATTGCAACCTTTAATAAATTCTTAATTAAATTTAATATCTATAAGCAGTGTTAGTTGGTTTATTGTTTCGTACATTGTAAATTTGTTGCCTTTATAGTGGAAATTAATGAGCAAGGTATATTTATTACTGGGTTCCAATACTGGAGATAAGAAGGATTTTCTTTGGAAGGCAATTGATCTGATTCAGGAAGAAATAGGAAATGTCGTAAAAGCATCATCTATTTATGAAACAGAACCATGGGGATTTGAATGTGATGAATTTTTTCTGAACCAGGTATTGGAAGTAAAATCTAACTTATTACCTGATCAATTATTAAATAAACTATTAGCAATTGAAAAAAAGCTAGGGAGAAAACGCGAATTACCTATTTACCAAAAACGCCCGATTGATATAGATATATTGTTTTTTGACGATCTAATAATTAATAGTATTGACCTTAATATACCTCATCCACACCTTCATCTCCGAAAATTTGCATTGATCCCTTTGAATGAAATAGCTGGAAATTTTATTCATCCTGTATTTCATAAAGACATTAGGGAACTAACAAGAATCTGTAAGGATGACAAGTCAATAAGAATCTATGAGCAATATATACATCAAACGGTCAATTTAATGTCAGTGAAAGCATGAGATATAATTATATTGCCATAGAAGGAAATATTGGATCAGGCAAAACCTCATTGGCTAAGATGATAGCCAATGATTATAATGCAAAATTAATTTTAGAACGATTTGAGGATAATTCTTTTTTGCCAAAATTTTATAAAGATCCGGATAAATATGCTTTTCCTCTTGAAATGTCATTTTTAGCTGACAGATATCAACAATTAAAAAAAGAAGTTACAACCCGTGATTTATTTAAAACATTTACTATTGCCGATTACTTCATTGATAAATCCTTGATTTTCGCACGCAAAACTTTACAGGAGGATGAATATTCGTTGTATTCAATATTATTTGAAATAATAATTTCTTCGCTACCACGACCTGACTTAATAATTTTCCTTTACTCAACCATTGCAAGGTTGAAACAAAATATAATATCAAGAGGAAGAAGTTATGAAAAAGATATTACACCTTCATATCTGGAAAAAATCCAAAGCGGTTATTTTGATTATTTTAAATTGAATAAAAACTCAATCATATTAATAGTAAATACACAAGAAATGGATTTTGTTGAAAATATTAGTGATTATCGTAAAATTACCTCTTTATTCGAACAAAATTTCACATCAGGAATACATCGAATTACGTTTTGAACACACTTTATTTGAATACAATTTAAAAACTTTTCAATTTTTTTTATTTAATTTCCTTTTGTTAATCAAGTTATTAAAAGAAAAAAAATGAAATTTACATCCCATATTGGGAAAAAAATGTCATAGTTAGATAATTATTTCATATCTTTGAAATCGGTAAATGCAATAAAATTAGTCAACTATGCAAATGGCATAGATATTGACCAAATGATTTGTGTAAAGCCAAGTAAAAAATTTAGTACTTTTATCAATAATATAATGTTAATAATTACATACGTTTGAACCTTAATTTGCTGGATAACAAAGGAATTTAGTTATTAATAGAGTTTAAGATAAAAATATTAAAAAGAAAATTAAAAAATACTTTAAAATCAATTAGTTTTTTTTTTACTTTTGAGAAAATATTTTTAGAATAGGCCGATTAGGATTCATGATTAAATAAAAACAACCATACATTTGAGAAAATATTTAAAAAATTAATTTATAAGAGCAAAATTAATCACTATGAAAAAAAGTTATCAGATTGTATCAAAGGTTATATTAATAGCACTCATAATTTCAATTCAGGGTGTATTATTTTCACAAAATGCCAACAGGCCAGAAGGTAGTAAGAAGGGTGATAAGCTTACCTATCAATGGTATGTAAATTTGAATGGCGGATTTATGCATAGTTATTGCGACATTCAAAGTGGTAAATGGCAGGGAAGTCAATTTGTTCAGGGATTTGGTGAGGAAAATCACCAGGGATATGGTTTTGGCCTTCGCATTGGTAAACATATAAGCCCCGTTTTTGGATTATATGGTTCAGTAATCACTGGCCAACTAAAAGGTAGAAGTGGTGTAGATACGAAAAATCTCGCATTTGAAACTGACATAACCATTGATGCAATTTTAGGTGTTACAGTCAGTTTTACTAATTTAATTTTTGGTTATAAACCAAGACTTGTGAATATTTATGGCACAACAGGTATCGGTTTATCACATTTTTCTTCAGAGGCTTATTTACAAGAACCCTGGGGTGATCCAATTCCTTCTGGCAGATATTCAGATACGACTGCATGGTCTAATACTAATGAAGGATTGGTCCCATTAGGTATTGGAATTGACTTCAGGATTAGTGACCATTGGGATATAAATTTTGAGAGTACCATCCGATTGTTTGACTCAGATAAACTTGATGGAATTATAGCTGGCGAAAAAAATGATGCTTACTATTACACTTCACTTGGCTTGGGTTATAGCTTTGGAAAATCCAAAGGCCCTAAAATGCAAATTGAAACCGAACCTTCTATCTTAGCAGTACACGGTGACTCTATTCCGATAGAGATTCGTGGTACTTTTCCTGAATCATACAACAAAAAAGCTGTTGTGGATTTTACACCGGTCTTAAAATATGGAGATCAAAGTCTTGTGCTTGAGACCATGTATTTCCAGGGAGAAGAAGTTGCAGAAGAATATCAAAAACCAGGAGCTGTCATTATTCCTGCCACCGGAGGATCATTTACTTATAAGACCAAAGTTAAGTATGAACCCGGAATGGATATTTGTGAACTCTATGTTGATCCAATGGCCTCAATTAAAGGAAAAACTCCTTTTAGTATGCATGATAGAAAAATTGCTGACGGATTGATCATGACATCGAGAAAGGTTGAAAACACTGAACAATTATTGTTAGCTGATCACGGTTTCAGAAGGGATATTATAGTTTCTGAAATGGGTTTTATTTATTACATAGTAAATAAGCATAACTTAAACTTGAACTACCGACTGAATAAAGATGAGAATTCAAAAGAGATGCTGGCAAAAATGAACGATTTCATCGCAAAGGGCTGGGAGTTTAGGAACATAGAAATAAGTGCCTGGGCATCTCCGGAGGGTGAAGAAT